>CAXBEC010000436.1:0-3392 GCA_963974145.1 uncultured Alphaproteobacteria bacterium
CGCGACCGGTCATTCAGTAAACGCAGTCATGCCCCGTGTGGTTTCATGCGGATATCGCCGCGGGTTATTCGGGCGGTGTTCCCGCCGCACCGGCTTGCTGCAGCGCCGCGATCTCCTCTGCGGTAAACCCGGCCTCGGCCAGCACTTCCTCGGTGCTCTGTCCCAGCCGTTCGGGATGGCGGTAATAGCCACCCGGAGTCCTGGAAAAATTCACCGGCACCTTGATATGGCGCAGCTTGCCCTCGGTCGGATGATCGACCACCGGGAACATCCCGACCGCGGACAGATGCGGATCGTCGAACAGGTCTTCCGGCGTATTCATCGGCATGACCGGGATATCCGCCGCTTCCAGCACCGTCAGCCATTCCTTCGACGTCCGCGTCGGCATCACCTCGGCAACGATCCCGTACAGCGCATCGATATTGGCGGACCGTGCTGCCTGGCTGGAGAACCGCGCATCGGCGGTCAGTTCCTCGCGTCCGACCACTTCGAAGAATTTTTTCCAGTGCCGGTCGTTATAGGGCAGCACGCAGATATGGCCATCCGCCGTCGGATAGGGCCGCCGGTGCGGCGTCAGCATGCGCTGATACCCGGCAGGCCCGACCGGCGGTTCGTACATGCGGCCCTGCATGTGTTCGTTCATCACGAAGGCCGTGAAGGATTCATACATCGGCACATGGACCCGCTGGCCCTCGCCCGTGCGTTCCCGGTGGAACAACGCCATGGTGATCGCATAGGTCAGGAACATGCCGGTCGTCTTGTCGGCCAGAACGGTCGGGCCATAGCGCGGCGTGCCGGTGACCGACCCGAACAGCGAGGCCAGCCCCGACGCCCCCTGGATCAGGTCATCATAGGCCGGCTTGTCGACATAGGGCCCGTCCTCGCCATACCCCGTAGCGGCCGCGTACACGATGTCCGGCTTCCATTGCACGATACTGTCGTAATCGATGCCGAGCCGCACCGTCGCCTTCGGGCGAATATTGTGCACAAACACATCGGCGGTTTCGACCAGACGCTTCAGGGCCTCGCGCGCTTCCGGTTTCTTCAGGTCCAGCACGACGCTGCGTTTATTGCGCCCCTTCATCATATAGGCCGCCGACATGCCCGGCGTCTTCCCGACACCGGTCATGCGCCCGATATCGCCAGCCGGCGACTCGATCTTGATAACGTCGGCGCCCATCTCGCCCAGGATCTGGGTCGAGAACGGGCCGAGCATCACGGTGGTCAGGTCAAGGACACGGATGCCGTCCAGCGGGCCGCGCGGTCTGTCAGTCACGTAATTTGTCTCCCGGTGTATTTCTGGTCAGCCGACCGTGTTGCGGGGCACGTCACGGAAAGGCCCCTTTGTATCGGTACGCGGTTCCTTCGGCATTTTCAGGACGCGTTCCGAAATGATGTTCTTCTGGATTTCGTCGGTGCCGCCGGCGATGGATACGGCGGGAACCGACACCAGAACCTCCGCAATCACGCCATTCAGTGCACCATCCGCACCGGTCAGCATCGCGTCCGTGCCGGCGATCATGGTGTGTACCTGCGCCGCCATGCGCGCAACATTGCTGGCCGCCAGCTTGCCGAGCGAACCTTCCGGCCCCTGCGGCCCGCCACGATCCTGCATGGCCCGGGCGCGGCGTGCCGTCCATTCCGCCGCCTTCGACAGGGTCAGTAGTTTCGCGATTTCCTGACGCATGGCGGGGTCGTCGATCGCTCCCGTCGCCTTCGCCCGTTCCAAGACCAGATCGACCCGCCCGGCGCGCTGCGGATACCATTTGTAAGGTTCCAGCTGGATGGCGATCTCGGCCGCTTCTTCTTCGTAGACCCGGCCCGGCCGGTCGGACGCCTTGGCGTAGCGGCGCAGCGAATCCGCGCCGCGGCGTTCATGCATCAGCGTCGTCGTCGCCACGGCCCAGCCATTGCCCGTTTCCGACAGCATGAATTCCGGCGCGACCTCCGCATCGGTCAGGAAGACCTGATTGAACGAGGCATGACCGTTCATCTGCCGTAGCGGCTGCACGTCCACGCCGGGCTGCTCGATATCGATGATGAAAAAACTCAGCCCCTGGTGCTTCGGCACATCCCAGTCGGTGCGCGCCAGCAGCAAGCCGTATTGCGCGTGATGGGCGCTGGTTGTCCAGACCTTCTGGCCGTTGACAATCCACTTGTTACCCTTGAAATCGGCTCGCGTGGTGGCCCCGGCCAGATCGGAACCGCAGCCCGGCTCGCTGAACAACTGGCACCAGGTATCCTCTCCGGTCAGGATCCGGCGCAGGAACTTTTCCTTATGCATGTCGCTGCCATGCACAAGGATCGTCGCCGCAGCGAGATTCCGGATGCCGGTTTTAGCCACACCAACCGCGCCGATGCGATCCATTTCCGCCTCGACCACCCGGCCCAGCGGGTCGGACAATCCCCTGCCATGCCATTCCACGGGCCAGGTCGGTGCGCCCCAGCCGGAATCGACCAGCCGGTTCCGCCATGCGACGAGGCTCAGATCCGGGTCCCAGTTTGCTTCAAGCCAGGCGCGGCATTCCTGCCTGACGGAGTCTTCGGTCGGTTCACTCATCAGTCGTCTCCCTGCCCGTTCCAGCGCTGCATCATCAGCTCCCGGTGATATGCCGGTGTCCCCAGGAAAACCTCGGAGCTTTTCGCGCGCTTGAACCACAGATGCGTGTCATTGTCCCAGGTAAAGCCGATACCGCCATGCAGCTGCACCGTTGCAACCGCCGTCTGGGTATAGGCGTCGGCCGCACAGGCCTTGGCCAGCGAGGCAACTGCCGGCAGGTCGTCCGCTTCATCATCCGCCGCCTGCGCCGCGTAATAGGCCGCCGATTTCGCCAGTTCCACCTCAAGCAGCAACTCGGCGGATTTGTGCTTGATCGCCTGAAAGGACGCAATCGGCCGGCCGAACTGCATGCGCATCTGGGCGTATTCCAGTGCGGATTCGCGCAGCCGTTCGGCACCGCCGACCATCTCGCTGGCAAGGCATCCCGCCGCCTGGTTCAGCGTCTTCGCCAGCGGCGCCGCCGCCGCCTCTTCTTCGCCCAGCAATGTTGCCGGCACGGCATTGAATTCAAGCCGCGCGAGCTTCCGTGTGGGGTCCGCCGACTGGAGCAGTTTCCGGGTCAATCCCGATGCATCGGCGTTCACGGCAAACAGGGACAGCCCCTCATCCCCTTCGGTTCCCGCGCACCGGGCCGCCACAACGATCAAGCCAGCCGTGTGACCGTCCAGCACGAAGCTCTTGACGCCATCCAGCACGAAGCCGCTATCGGTCCGGCTTGCCGTCATCGCAATGCCGGCACAATCCCAGCGACCCGAATCTTCGGCCAGCGCGAGTGTGGCCACAACCTCACCCGCGGCGAGGGGCGGCAGCAATTCCCGTTTCTGTTCCTCGG
>CAXBEC010000437.1:0-3389 GCA_963974145.1 uncultured Alphaproteobacteria bacterium
CCGCTGATGCGCGGCTACGATCCCGGCCTGTGCTGGCACCTGTCCAAGATCATCGAATGCGCCGGCCAGGTCGTCACCCCGCGCACCGGACAGGACTGCGTGCTGGGCACGATCCATGGCGATCATTTCCTGGTCGAACCGGGCCATCCGGACAAGATCTGCACGCGGATGAAGATCGCAGCCCATACGCTGTATGAAAATCCCAGCCCCTACCACCTGGAAGAACCCGACGGCACGCTGGTCACAACGCATGCGCAATACGAACAGGTCGATGCCCGGACCGTGAAGGTCAGCGGCAGCCGCTTCGAACCCTCCAGCCGCTACACGGTGAAGCTGGAGGGCGTGAAGAAATCGGGCTACCGCACGGTCTTCATGGCCGGGGTGCGCGACCCGATCCTGATTTCGGTCATCAACGAATTCATTGCCTCCTGCCATGACCGCGTCGCGGGCGAGGCCGCCAGCCTGGGCATTGGCCGGGATAGCTACCGCCTGAACATCCGGGTCTATGGCAAGGATGCCACGATGGGCCCGCGCGAACCGCTGGCGGATCAGGTCGGACACGAGGTCGGGTTGCTGGTCGATGTGCTGGCCGACGACCCGGAAACCAGCAAGGCCGTCCTGGCCAAGGCGCGCTACGCGCTGCTGCATACCGACTTTCCGGGCCGCAAATGCATTTCCGGCAATCTCGCCATCCCGTTTTCGCCCTCGGACATGCCGGTCGGCATGACCTATGAATTCAGCGTCTGGCACCGGATGGAAATCGACGACCCGCTGGCACCCTTCCCCATCGAAATGATCGAGGTCTGACCATGGCACGGCTGATTGATCTTGCCAGCGTGTTGCGCTCCAAGAATGCGGGCGCGCTGCTTTGCACGCTCGACATCATGTTCGAGGAAGAAGCGACCTATCGACGCGTCTGCGACAGCGGCGTGCTGGAACCGGGACTGATCGCGAAACTCTACGGGATATCGGGTAACGAAGTGTCGATCATCCCCTATGACGTCGCCTATGCCATCAAGATCACCATCCCGCGCCTGCACAAATCCGGCGACCCCGACGATTCCGACATCTACGGCGCCCAGCAGCACGCGCCGCTGCTGGACATCGAAATCCCGGATTAACCCTCAGTCCCGCAGCGTCGTCACCACCACATTTTCGGAATGCAGGGTGCGGTGGACCGGGCACATGTCGGCGATCTGCAGCAGGCGGGCGCGCTGCTCGTCGTCCAGATTCCCTTCCAGCGTAATCTCGCGCTCGATCCGGTCGATCTTGCCGGTATGCGTCTCGCATTCGGCGCAGTCTTTCGCGTAGATCTTGCTGTGCCGCAGGGAAATGGAAACATGGTCCAGCGGCCATTCCTTGCGCCCTGCATACATGCGCAAGGTCATCACCGTGCACGCCCCCAGCGCCGACAACAGCATGTCATAGGGCGACGGCCCCGTATCGGTGCCGCCCAGCATGCCGGGTTCGTCCGCCAGGAACCGATGCGACCCGGCGACGACTTCCGTCTGGAACGTCCCGGGGCCCGCGTCGCGGACAACCACCGATGAATCAAATGCCATTCAGTCCGCCTCGTTCGGCAGTCGCAAACCGGACGGCTCCAGTTCGGCGGAGAGCTGCTTTTCAATCGCACCCCGGGGCCTGGTGAACCGGGCCAGCAGGTCATAGAGAACCGGGGTCAGGAATAGCGTCAGGATACTGGCGAAGAACAGCCCGCCGATGATCACAGTCCCGATGGCCTGGCGGCTTTCCGCCCCCGCCCCTGACGCAATCACCAGCGGCACCGCACCCAGCACCGTGGAGATCATGGTCATGAGGATCGGCCGCAGGCGCAGCACGGAGGCTTCAATAACAGCGTCGCGCACCGAATAGCCCTCGTCGCGCAGCTGGTTGGCGAATTCGACGATCAGGATGCCGTTCTTCGCCATCAGCCCGATCAGCAGGATGATGCCGATCTGGCTGTAGATGTTGAGCGACAGACCGCCAGCCCAGAGCGAATAGATCGCGCCCGCCAGCGCCAGCGGCACGCTGAGCATGATGATGAGCGGATGCATGAAGCTTTCGAACTGTCCGGCCAGCACCAGAAAGACGATCAGGATCGCAAGCGCGAAGGTGATGGCCACACCGCTGGAGGTTTCCAGATACTGTTGTGACTGTCCGGAGAAACTCAGGGTCGCTTCGGGCGGCAGGGTTTCCGACGCCGCATCGCGGATGAATTCGATCGCGTCGCCCATCGCGAATCCGTCGTTCAGCGCGGCGGTCAGCGTGATCGACGGCAGCCGGTTGTAGCGCCGCAGCGCGGGCGCCTCTGCCGTCTCCGCCAGGGTCACGAGCGCCGCGAGCGGCACGAGCGATGTGCCATCCCCGGCCCGGATGAAGATGCCCGAAATATCCTTCGGCGTCTGGCGGTCCGCATCCCCGGCCTGCAGCAGCACCGGGTATTCGCGGCCACGGTCGACGAAAGTCGTCACTTCGCGCGACGCCAGCATCGTCTGCAGGGTCGCGGCAACGGTTTCCACACTGATCCCGAGGTCATCCGCCTTGGCGCGGTTTACCGACAGGTTGAACTGCGGCTGGTTCTGTTCGAAATCGATTTCGACATTGCTCAGCCCGGGATTGTCTTCCGCCTTCTCCAGGATCGCTTCGGCCCAGACTTTCACGCTTTCGTAATCCGGCCCGCCGATGACGGCGCGCAGCGGTGTGCTGCTGCCGCGCAGGCCAAGGCCCGACGGAGCCGCCGGAAACCCTTTCGCGCCGGTCAGGTCGCGGGCCATCGGCCGGAGTTTCTGCATGATCTCCGTATGTGTCAGTTCGCGGTCTTCCCAGGGTTCGAGACGCAGGACAACGAACGACCGGTATGGCCGGCCCCGGCTGCCGGAGAAGGCGAAAATGGTATTGATGCCGAGGTCATCCTTGACCGCGACGATGCGGTTTTCCAGCTTCCTGGCCTCGCTGTCGGTGAAGGTCAGGTTGCTGCCCTGCGGCGCCGTCAGCGGAACGAACAGAACGCTGCGATCCTCCTTGGGGGTCAGTTCCCGCGGCAGTGTTTCGTAGACGAGCCAGCTGGCGCCGGAAAACACGACGGAAAATGCGATCACCACCAGGGGCATCCGGATGGATGCGCTGATCGCCTTTCGGTACCAGCGGCGCATCAGGCCTTCCTGCGGCGGCGCCGTTTCCGGGCCATTCCCGGCGGCGCGCGGCTTCAGGATGATCGACGCCAGGGCGGGACAGGCGCTGAGCGCCACGAAGGTGGAAATCACCACCGCGCTGGCCATGACGAAGCCGAATTCGGTAAACAGGCGTCCGGCCGCCCCCTTCAGGAAGGAAATCGGCACGAACACGGCGATCAGCGTGACCGATGTCGCCAGAATCGCGAAGGTCACCTG
>CAXBEC010000438.1:0-3383 GCA_963974145.1 uncultured Alphaproteobacteria bacterium
TTTAACACCCGGACGCCGCCTATTGCCATTCGCTCTTCAGCAATATTCAGCAGTTTCATGCCTTCTATCTTGATGAACTGAACGCCCTGCCGGGCAAGATTGGTCAAATTGAAATCGAGGTCCGTAACCTGGTCCATGGACAGGCGATAGCCGGCATTCGCCAGCCGCCTCAGATCTCCCGCGGCTTCATCTGTCAGTTCGCCGATATCACGCTGGGACAGTTCCAGAACGAGGCACGGCGCCAGGTCAGGGCAATTTTCAAGATATTGAATAAATTCGGGAAAGAAGGAACGGTCCGCGATCGTGTGCGGCGACACATTGCAGAAAAACGCGGTCGAATAGTTTTGCCGTTGCGTCTTCCGCAGCAGCTGGACACACCGGAACAGGAGCATATTGTCGATTGCCGTAATGAGGTCATTCTGTTTGGCGATATCAATATACTGTTCCGGCAGGATCATCGTGCCATCGGCCGCCCGTATGCGGCTGAAACATTCAAAGAAGCGCTTCTTGCGTTGTGGCAGGCTGACAATCGGCTGCAGGTAAAGGTCGATGCGGTCCTGCCGCAGCCCGTCGCGGACGATATCGATGACGGCGCCTTCGTCGAGCGCATTGACCGCCCGGAATTTCTGCGCTGTGACGCTGGCCAGGTGCACCGCCGCCGCGGAGCGTTCTTCCAGCGGCGCATCGACGGACAGGATGCGTTCGCGCACTTCGGCGTCCGATCCCTGGTCGGAATAAAGCTGTTCGACCAGGGAATGCAGCACTTTCACCTCTGCCGCCACCTCCCGTATGCCAACGCCATCCGCATCCGGCCCCATATGCCCGGCGCGCTCCAGTGCTTCGTAGATCCGTCGGACTTCGTCCCGCGCATGCGACAGGTCGTCCTTGTTCTGGTTGTAGGCCTTGCGCAGCAGGTTCATGCGCCGGACAAGCCGCCGGTAATTGCGCCGGCGTGTTGTCATTTCATGCAGTAGCCCACTGCCAACGAATATCGCCAGGCCAAATGCGCCCGCCGTCCACGCATTTACATCATGTACGAATCGCGGCAGACCGAAGGCGACGATTGCGGCAATTGCCGCATACAAAACAGCTACACTAAAATGCAACGCGATAGACACATATCTGCCTTTCCGTCACGCGCGTCCTGAAGAACGGCGGCGCGGCAAATCTACGCCCAGATGATGATATGAGCAAGCCTTGGGCCTACTACCGGTGGTCTGCGCCGACGGCCTGTGACACTGATTCAAACCCGCCATCCCGCAACAGTGCAGCAAGTTCCCGCTTGATCCCGGGCAGCAGGTCCGGCCCGCGCAGCGCCAGCGCCGTATAGATCTGTACAAGCGATGCCCCGGCGCGAATTTTGGCATAGGCACCGGCACCATCCGCCACGCCGCCCGCGCCGATCAACGGGATCCGGCCTTCCGTAAGCAGATACATTTCGGACAACAGCGCCGTTGAGGGCTCGAAGAGCGGCGCACCGCTGAGGCCACCAGCTTCCTTTCGGTTTTCGCTTATTAGTGAGGCCGGGCGCTCTATGGTCGTATTGGATATGATCAGGCCTTCGAGCCGGGATTCCAGTGCGACCGCGGCGATATCCCGTTTGTCGTCGGCTGTCAGGTCCGGGGCAATCTTCACCAGCAAGGGCCGTGCTTCGCCGCCGCAACCCTGTTTCGCAGCGACACGTACTATCGATACCAGTTGCAGCAGCTGCGCCCGATCCTGCAGGGCACGCAGCCCGGGTGTGTTGGGTGACGAGACATTGATCACCAGATAATCGGAAACCGGCGCCAGCCGACAGGCCGCCGCCGCGTAATCCGACAGCGCATCGACACTGTCCTTGTTGCGGCCGATATTGGCGCCGACAATCCCGGCCCCGCGCGTCGACAGCTGTTCGGCCGCGGCCACAATGCCTTTGCTGTTGAACCCGTAGCGGTTGATGACCGCACCATCTTCCGGCAGCCGGAACAGCCGGGGCCTGTCATTTCCGGGTTGCGGCCGTGGTGTCACCGTACCGATTTCGACGAACCCGAACCCCATGCGCAGCGCGCCGCGATAGGCTTCCGCATCCTTGTCGAACCCGGCCGCAAGGCCGATCGGATTGGGGAAATCTATATCCCAGAGCCGCGTCGCAAGAACCGGATCATCCGCGCGCATCTGCCAGGGTCCGAGCCCCTGCCGCAACGCCCAGACGGCGAGGTGATGCGCGCGCTCGGGGTCAAGGCCACGGAGCAGCGAAAAAGCCAGACCGGCAATACTCATCCGTCAATCGCCCTAACCATTCATTCGCGGCGGAGAATCGGCGATGCCATCATGGAACGCAAGTGCCGATATGGAATTTTCCGGCATGGGCGTTACAGCACGTCATTGTAAAACAGGTGACGGCCGACCCAGGCGGACGGCACATGGCCCACCGCCCAGCGCGGCGAAACATGGTTGGCGTGGAAATGCGTCGCCTGACCGGTACAGTCGCCCAGCGACCCGCCAACCGCGCGGCGGGCGATTCGCAGGCAGCGTTCGAAATCCGGATCCGGCGGAACGACGAGCAGGAGTTCGGGCCAGTTGGCATCCGCGCTGTTCCAGCAGCTGAACTGCCGCGGCTTCAGGCAGATTTCGGCAACCGTATTGCCCCACCAGTACCCACCTTTCGCTTTGGATCGCGCGAGGCGGTTCATGACCACGGCCGCGACCGCTTCCTGGCCCCTTACAGATTCGCCCCGCGCTTCGCCCCAGATTGTCCGGGCCAGCAGATCCATCGCATGAGCCTGCGTTTCCGAGGCTTTCACGACCGTCGTCATGGCCGTTCTCCCGGCATGACGGACTGGCGGTCGAGTTTGGCTTCGATGCGCTGCAGATGACGTGTCAGACGCCGCTCGACATCCTTCAGGCAATCGATCGAGGCATAGTTTTTGGCGACTTCGAGCTTGTACGCCGCAATATTGTCGCGCAGTTGCGAGACGGTCTGGTCCGTATGCTGCTGCTGCGCCGCCAGCACTTCATCGCTTTCGCGGCGCGTTCGCCAGAGAAACCAGAACATGCCGCCCAGCACGGGCAGTTCGACCGCACTCAGCCAGTTGATCAGATCGATATTCCAGGCGTTTGCCATGGATTCAGTACTCCCAGTCTGGCGCACCGCTCCGGCGCGCTGTGGACATAAAAAAACCGCCCGAAGGCGGTATGGCGTGTACAAATCAGGGAACGTTTGTCTGTCAGGCGCCCCTCCCGGAAACCCGCTCCGGCTGCCAGCCCTGACCCGCGGCGACGAGACAGGCCGGTCCACCGGGAAGGGTCACCAGGATTGTCCAGCTTCCGGAATCGGAAACGAAGATTTCCATCAGCGCCCCGGCGGTCGTTACCGCCTGGATCCGGCGGTATTCGCCGAACTG
>CAXBEC010000439.1:0-3383 GCA_963974145.1 uncultured Alphaproteobacteria bacterium
GGGCTCATCGTCTCGAACTGGATTGCAGGACGGGTGCTGCGCATTTGCGAACGCAAGAACATGGATATTACGTTCTCGCGATTTGTGGCGAATGTCGTCCGCATCATCCTGATTGCCCTGACGATCATTATCACCCTGGGCAATTTCGGCATCACCATCGCCCCGTTCATCGCTTTGGCCGGTGCGGGCGCCTTCGGCGTGACCCTGGCGCTGCAGGGGCTGCTGTCCAATTATGCCGCCGGGCTGGCCATTATCGTCACGCGTCCGTTTGTTGTCGGCAACACGATTGAAGTGAAGGGCGTCAGCGGCGTTGTCGAGGAAGTGAAGCTGGCGGCAACGATCCTGCGCGGCGAGGACGGCGAGAAAATTACCATCCCGAACAAGGAAATCGTCGGCGAAATCCTGATCAATTCGGATGCCAACCGGATCGTCGAATCGACCATTTATGTCGGCGTCGATACGGATACAAAACAGGCCGCTGATATCATTCGCGGGGCCATCGGCGCGCATGTCGCCACCGCGGATGCCGCGCCGCCGCAGGTGGGTATCCATGACTTTGATTATGGCGACATCGCGCTGGGACTACGCTACTGGGTACCGAGCAAGAAGTATTTCCAGACCCGCTACGCGGTGAACGGCGCCATCAAGCAGGCGTTGGACGATGCCGGGATCGCGCTGCTGACCCCGGCATTTCCGGTCCGGCCGAAGTGACCTATGCGACCCAGGCCTGATACAGCAGGCCGGACGCAAAGGAGCCGGTCAGGGCAAACGCGATATACAGCGCGAAGACCGGCTTCTTGACCAGCGCAAAGACCGCGATAGCGGCAGGAATGCTCGTCACCCCGCCGGCGACCAGGAAGGCCATGCCGGCGCCCGGCGCCATGCCCTGGCCGATCAGCCCGGAGACCAGCGGCAGCGCCGCGTAACCGTTCAGATAGGCCGGCACGCCGACAAGGGTTGCCGTGGCGATCGGGCCCAGCCCCTCGCCGCCGAGCGATGCGGCGATCCATTCGGCCGGGACATAGGCCAGCATCAGACTTTCCAGCAGGAAGGCGAGTGTCAGCCATTTGCCGAGGAAGAGGGTGGTTTTCAACGCGTCGCGCCCGAAACGGGAAACCCGCTCTTCCTCTTTCCAGAAGGCCCAGGCGACCGGCTTTGGCGCGCGGACGACCGCGCCGCCGCAACTGCCATTGCCGACGCCTTCACGCAGCGGGTCGGCAAAGCGTCCGCCCTTGACCAGCGCATAGGTGGCAAAACCGCCGAACATGCCGAGGCTGACCGCCGTGATGGTCTTGGCGATGGCGAATTCACTGCCCAGCATGCCGGCGGTGAGGACGAACATAGAGGGGTCGATGACCGGCGAGGCCAGCCAGAAGGCCATGACCGGCGCCAGTGGCACACCCATCGCCAGCAGCGCCGCGATCAGCGGGATCACGCCGCAGGAACAGAAAGGCGACAGCCCGCCAAAGGCGGCTGCGGCAATAATCATCGTCATCGGGTTGCCGGTAAAGACCCGCGCGATCAGGTTATCCGCGCCACTCGCGCCGGCATAGGCGGCAATACTGATGGACAGCAACAGGTAGGGCGCTGTCGACAGCAGCGCGTTGGCCATGAAGGACAGGCTGTCCCACCCCTGTGCCGGGGTGAAGGCAAACAGGATCAGGAGGATCGCAGCCGTGGCAGCCCAGGCGCGGTCAATTTTGGAAAGAGGTGGAAAACGACGCAGGCGAACGGCGATCGCATTCATGTCGATAACTCCGGTTTTCTGGTTATATCAACGCAAAAGGGGGGAAGGGGTTGGGTCATGCGGCATCCCCAGTCAGGGCGACACCGATACAGCATTCATCGGTCAGAAACGAAACCAGTGCGGTTGTCGCCGTATAGTCGGCGCGATTGATGATTTCCCGGCCCTGTCGTTCCTGAACAACCAGCCCGGCCTGCACCAGCGTCGACAGGTGATGCGCCAGGGTCGAGGCCGGCAATGCCACATGTTTGCCGATCTCGCCGACATTCATGCCATCGCTGCCGGCCCGCACGAGCAGGCGAAAAACCCGCAATCGCGCCTCGTGGCCGAGTGCGGACAGGGAACGGGCGGCGGAGGTTTCATCGATAGTCATGTGGCTAATATAACCATAATACTAGTTATGTAAATATGAAATCGTGATGGCCAAATGAAATATGGCGGTTTTTGCGGGCTGATGGGCAGTTCGAATTATTTATTGAACTATGTTCATTTTAAGGCTATTTAATGAACGCTGTTCATTTCAAGGTTTCTTTTCAGAAAAGGAGTTGTCCAGATGCGAATGACGAAATCAGGGATAATGCGGTTATGGAAGACATACGGATACATGGCGCTTGCCGTATCGCCGCTGCTTTACGCCGCGGCGCCGACTCAGGCCGGAAGTCTTGCCAATCTGTCGGTTGGGTCGGTGCGGGGTTCGGCGCAGATCGTGTCCGGATCGCTCGATATCCTGAAGGCGAGCGGTACCTTCGTTATCGAATCGATCGAAACCGGTGCGAACGGGAGCGTCATTCTGCTGAGCGGCAGTGCAGAGGCCGGTTCGGTCGCATTGCAGACCCTGGGCGACCTGTCCCACCTGGGGATCGCCGCCGTGGGAACGGTTGTCGAAGTCACCGCAGGCAGTGTCGGGCAGATTCTTCATACCGGAAACACGGTCCTCGCGCTGGTGCTCAATCCTGAAGCGGCCGGGCGCTTCCACAGCCGGCAGATCGGAGAATGACAATGCGACATTTATGGCGAATGAAGGCCGGGAGCATCGTGCTGGCGTTGTTGATATACGCGGGCCCGGCGGCGGCGCGCGGCGGGAATTGCGAAACGCTGCCGCTGGCGGCGGATGCGCTTTCCGCGGCGATGGATGCGTCGCAAGCCCTGTTCGATACGCTCCAGAGCCTGGATGCGGAACTTGCAATCATCGGTCGCGTCGGGTCGGACCTCAGTAATCGCGGCCTGAAATACAGCCATGCGGCTTTCGTTTGGCGCGATCATCCGAAGGGCCGCTGGAGCGTTGTCCATCTGTTGAACCTTTGCGGCGACGATACCGGCGGGTTGTTCGAGCAGGGACTGCTGAACTTCTTTCTCGACGACCCGTTTCGGCTGGACATCAAGCTGCTGGTGCCGACACCGGAATTGCAGAAAGGCATCGTGCGGGAAATCGGTTCGGCGCGCGCCCTGCGCCTTTTTCAGCCGCAATACAGTATTCTGGCCAGTCCCTGGGCCTCGCGGTACCAGAACTCCAACCAATGGCTGATGGAGGTCACAGCCCTGGCGCAGGCCGGTGCGGTCCATGCGGTTCCGCCGACGCGCATGGCGGCGCAGGACTGGTTGCGACAAAAGAATTTCCAGGGGACGACAATATTTGTAA
>CAXBEC010000440.1:0-3379 GCA_963974145.1 uncultured Alphaproteobacteria bacterium
TGCGGATAAATGGGATGTGGTGGCGCCGGATGGCACGGTGCTGGGCACCCGAGTTCTGCTGCACCCGCACGAGAATGAGCAGCCATTTACCCGCTCGCTATCGGGGGTATCCGTGCCGGCGGGGGTCGATCGGGTAACGCTGCGGGCGCATGACCTGGTGCATGGATATGGCGGTACGGAAATGCAGGTGATGCTGCCCTGAGGTCCCGCTGTCAAACAGCGCGGACGGCATGAAAAAGCCCCCGACGGTGTGAACCGCCGGGGGCTTTCCCTGTGTTGTCTCGTGTTACTCGGTGGTGATCAGACCGAGTAATACATGTCGAACTCGACCGGATGCGGGGTCATGTCCAGACGCTGAACATCTTCCATCTTCAGGGCGATATAGGAGTCGATCTGATCGTCGCTGAACACATCGCCTTTCTTCAGGAAGTCGCGATCGGCGTCCAGGGCTTCCAGCGCCATTTGCAATGAGTGGCTGACGGTCGGGATGTCGGCCAGTTCTTCCGGCGGCAGGTCATACAGATCCTTGTCCATCGGATCGCCGGGGTTGATCTTGTTCTGGATGCCGTCAAGGCCGGCCATGAGCATCGCGGTGAAGGCGAGATACGGGTTGGCGGACGGATCCGGGAACCGCACTTCGACGCGCTTGCCGTTCGGGCTCGCGACATAGGGAATGCGGCAGGATGCGGAACGGTTGCGGGCGGAATAGGCCAGTAGCACGGGCGCTTCGAAGCCCGGGACGAGGCGTTTGTAGCTGTTCGTCGTCGGGTTGGTGAAGGCGTTGATCGCGCGGGCATGCTTCATGATGCCGCCGATGTAGTGCAGGCAGGTTTCCGACAGATCGGCATATTGCGATCCGGCGAAGATGTTCTTGCCGTCTTTCCAGATCGACTGGTGACAATGCATGCCCGACCCGTTATCGCCAACGATCGGCTTTGGCATGAAGGTTGCCGTCTTGCCATAGGAATGCGCGACCATATGGGTCACGTATTTGTAAATCTGGATGTCATCGGCGCTGCGCGTCAGGGTGTTGAAGCGAAGGCCCAGCTCATGCTGCGACGGCGCCACTTCGTGGTGGTGCTTTTCCATCTTCAGGCCCATTTCGGCCATCACGGTGGTCATTTCGGCGCGCAGGTCGTTGGCGGAATCGACCGGCGGTACGGGGAAATAGCCGCCCTTGGCCCGCGGGCGATGGCCGGCATTGCCTTCTTCAAAAACCTTACCCGTATTGTAGGGGCCTTCTTCGGAATCGATGGCATAGAACATGCTGTTCTGCTGGGTGTTGTAGCGCACATCGTCGAAAACGAAGAATTCGGCTTCCGGGCCGAAATAGATGGTGTCGCCGATTCCGGTCGACTTCACATAAGCCTCGCCGCGTCGCGCGGTGGAGCGTGGGTCACGGTCATAGGGCTGGCCGGAAAGCGGCTCGTAAATATCGCAATAGACGATCAGCATCGGCTGCGCCGCAAACGGGTCCATGACGGCGGTGGACGCGTCGGGGATCAGCGTCATGTCGGATTCATTGATCGCGCGCCAGCCTGCAATGGAGGAACCGTCGAACATGACGCCATCGGTGAAGGCTTCTTCGGTCATTTCGTGGGCGCACATGCCAAGATGCTGCCACTTGCCGCGGGGGTCCGTGAAACGGAGATCCACAAAGGCGACGTCGTTTTCCTCGATCATTTTCAAGGCATTCTTAATATCGGACATTAGAGTCTTTCCTATTCCCTTGGTTCCAGAAATTGCAGGTCTTGACTGGTTTCTTGTATCTTTATTGCCGTCAGGCGCCGGACTCAGACCGCGTCCGTGCCGCGTTCGCCAGTTCGAATTCGGATGGCTTCCTCGACGGTGGAAACAAAAATCTTGCCGTCGCCGATCCGGCCGGTTTTTGCAGCCGTCTGGATCGCTTCCACGGCGCGTTCGGCCAGACTGTCGTCAATGACGACTTCAATTTTCACTTTCGGCAGAAAATCGACGACGTACTCCGCGCCGCGGTACAGCTCGGTATGTCCCTTCTGGCGGCCAAAGCCCTTGGCTTCGGTAACCGTGATACCCTGGATGCCGACTTCCTGGAGGGCTTCTTTAACCTCGTCGAGCTTGAACGGCTTGATGATCGCTTCGATCTTCTTCATTTCCGTGTCGTTTCCTTCAATGAAAATTCCGCAGCGACGATCCCCCCGCTGCATGATGTCGCGCCTAATAAAGCACAGCCTGTGCCAACGTGACCGAAACCGCGCCAAAATTTGATTCTATATCGAATTTACGGCGATGAATAAGGCTTTTTCCAAATTTTGTGCCGATTGGCGACAATAATTGCCTAATTTTTGATCTCAAAGATGCCTATAAAATAGGCGTTCTACCGTGCCTGAAGCCAGACCCGGATGCGCTGCAGCGCTTCGCGGATATTGTCCACGCTGTTGGCATAGGAAAACCGGAGGAAGCCTTCGCCGTATTCGCCGAAACTGGTGCCCGCCACCGTGGCGACTCCGGTTTCCGACAGCAGCCCGTCCTGCGCCTGGCGGGCGGTCAGGCCGGTGCCCGTGATGTTTGGGAAGGCATAGAATGCGCCGCCCGGATTGACGCAATGGAAGCCGGGGATATTGTTCAGTTCCTCGACGATGATCTTGCGTCGTTCATCGAAGGCTTTCACCATGTCACGCACCGCGTCCTGCGGCCCGGTCAGTGCGGCCAGCCCGGCAAACTGGGTCGGCGCGTTGACGCAGGAATGGCAGTTGATTGCCAGCCGCGTCGCGGATTCGGCCAGTTCTGTCGGCCAGATGGCGTAACCCAGCCGCCAGCCGGTCATCGCATAGGTCTTCGACCAGCCGTCCAGCAGGATGACCCGGTCGCGGATCGATTCATAGCTCATCAGGCTGACATGCTGGCGACCGTCATAAAGCATCTGGCTGTAGATTTCGTCGGACAGGATCACGATGTCCGGATGGGCTTCCAGCCCGGCAACCAGCTTGTCCAACTCGCCCGTGTCCAGCACGCCGCCGGTCGGGTTGGCGGGGCTGTTCAGGATGATCATTTTGGTTTGCGGCGTGATCAGCGACAGCAACTCGTCGGCACTGAAGGAAAATTCGTTTTCCTCGCGCAGGGGGATCGGAATGGCGCGCGCGCCGGAATACTCGATGACCGAACGGTAGATCGGAAAGCCGGGATCGGGATACAGGATATCCACGCCGGCGCCGCCGAACATCAGGATGCTGAAGAACATGGTCACCTTGCCGCCCGGCACGACGACGACATTGTCCGGGTTCACCGCGACGCCGTTGCGTTTCTCGAAATCGGCGGCGACCGCCTCGCGCAGCGGCAGGATGCCGTTGGCGGGCGTATAGCCGTGATGCCCGTCGCGCAGCGCCTTGATGGCGGCCTC
>CAXBEC010000441.1:0-3378 GCA_963974145.1 uncultured Alphaproteobacteria bacterium
AATTCTAATGCGCGCCAGGAAAACGCTGCGTCCGCTGGAGATGACGAACGGTCGTCGGCCGAGTTGCAGTTGAGCAGCCGACGCACCACCCTGAATTTTGATAGCGAGCAGAATCGCATTTTCCTGGAAGTCATCGACAGAGCGACGGAAGAAGTCATCGAACGCCTGCCCTCCGAAACGCTTGTCGCTCTCATCAAAGAAACCGTACAGCCACTTGAGGCCAGCAGTCCGGAGAACACGGAGCGCGACGGCAGGACAGATACGTCGGTTTAACAAGTTATCGCTTCCTCATTTGCCGCTGCGCTCTCACTGCGCAGATTTGTACCATCGCGGCAATTTGTGCCGTTCCGCAGTGGAACAATTTTTCCTGATTTTCCAAGCCACACGCCCGGGGCAACTTCGCCTCTACTATAAAGCACCATAGATTCAATCAGTTAAAATACTGTGAATGGTTGGCCCGCTGATTGCTGTGTAGTCGCCGCACGCAATAGCAAGGAACGACCATGCAGGTATCCACCATAGAAACGGCACCGGGGACAGGCAGCGGCAAGCAAGCCGCCAAGCCGTCTCAAGCCGCATCTGATGCCTTTGCGATCCTGTTGCAGAATGCTCTGACGCAAAACCCCAATTCCGCAAAGCTAAAAATGCCGGGCGAAAACGCCCTCGCCGATCACTTCTCAGCAGACAATCTGCCTGCCATCGACGCACAGCGTTCTCCGGCACGCGATGACACGGACGACTCTGTCGCCGAAACCGAGGCGTCACCAGCAGACGATAATCCCGTAAAAAACGTCCCCGCGGAGCGGAACAATAATGCCACCGATGACGTGGCAGAGAACCTAACGGCGCTGACGAACGCGACCGAGGCCCGGATATCCTTAAGACATACGCAGGCAAATGCTACTGCGGTTTCGCAACAGGACAGGCTGGCATCCCAGGGTGCCGCCACATCCAAAACGCCCGTAGCGGACGGAAACCCCGCCACCGTTGCAGCACAGGTCGGTCAAAACATCCAAGATGCAAAAAATATCGCAGACAAACCGGAAGGGGGCGCCGGCGCCAATGCTGGCCGCGCCACGGCCCAGGTAATCGAAGCGGGTCAAACATTCATTTCCCGACCGAACAATACTCTTTCCGCTGCTGCGACTCTCTCCGCCCAGGCGGCTCAGGAAAAACAAACCCGAGTCCCGGGGGCGCAGGCGAGTTCCACCATCGCAGAATCTGCCGATAACGCCCCAAAATCAGGCCAGCTGGCCAATAGCGAAGCCGGCAGAAATTCCGGAAACACGCGCGGTGCGGATAACGGCGGTAATCTGGTGCTCAACGCTGCTGAAGCGAAAGCGGCATCCGGCAATACAGGCCGTGCTGGCCAGCAGGCCCCGCAAAACATCCAGACGCCTTCAAACGGTATTGCCAATAACACCGCGGCTCCACAGCAGCAGGCCGCAGCGCCGATACAACCCGTCGCGACACAGCCGGTTCCGCCAGCGGCAACCGGCCGACAGGCACCCGTCGTGGAACGGGCCGGCGCCCTCCCCGCAGCAGAACCAGCGCCAACAATCGGCGCAGGCCCGGCAGGCCTGCCGCCCCCCGGCGCAACAGCGCGGGTTACAGCACCTGTCCAGCCGCGTCCCGCTTCGCCGCCTTCCGATCTGAAAGAACAGATTTCAGTACAGGTACAAAAGGCAGTCGAGCAAGGCATCGACAGGATTCGTATCCAGCTGAAACCGGCAGACCTGGGCCGCCTGGAAATTCAGCTCGATGTCGCGCAGGACGGCAAGGTCGCCATTCTCGTTAATGCAGACCGGCCCGAAACCCTTGAAATGCTTCGGCGTGATGCCCGCGGATTACAGCAGGCACTGCAGGATGCCGGTCTTCAAACGGATTCAGGCAACCTGAGTTTCAACCTTGGTGGCGGAAACGCGTCATTTGGCGAACGCCTGGCTGACGGTAACGGGCCGAATAACGGTCAGGACGTCCAAACCGGCAATGCTGATGAAAACAACGGTGACGCCACGGTTACCAACCCCCATCGGCAATCCAGCAACAGCACGATCGACGTGGAGGTATAAGTAACATGGAAATCGATTCAACAGCCGCCTCGTCACAAGGACAATCTGCCAGCACGGCGAAGTCTCTTTCAGGCCTCGCTGACAATTTCGACAATTTCCTGACCATCCTGACGACGCAGCTGCAGCATCAGGACCCACTGTCACCGCTCGATTCAAATGAATTCACCAGCCAACTGGTGCAGTTCACAGGAGTCGAACAGCAGGTTCTGCAGAACAAGAACCTGGAACAGTTGATCGCCCTGCAGAGTACGGGGCAGCAACTGGATGCCGTTTCCTTCCTTGGCAAGATAGTCGAGGCCGTCGGCAACACCAATATGCTGACCGACGGGGAAGCAACGTTCTCATACATTCTGCCGGAAACCGCGGAAACCGCGGTAATCCAGATATTCAACAAGGCCGGGGATCTCGTGTTTGAAGAACCGGTCGACAAGGAAGCCGGGCTGCATGACTACGAATGGGATGGCAGCACCACGAACGGCGGGACCGCGCCAGAAGGCATCTACACATTTGCGGTAACTGCCATAAATGACGCCGAAGAACCGATCGCTGTCGTGCACCGCGTGCTCGGCCTCGTGACCGGCGTATCGATCGAAAACGGAGAAACCGTCCTTGGCATCGGCGACGTCGGTGTACCTCTGGATGCTGTAAAGGGCATCCAGACCGCACCCGACAAATCGAGTCCAGAAGAGCAAAGCTAATAATCGACCTGCTGCGCGGCTTCGCGCACGGGTTATCAAGGAGGTTGATCCATGAGTATCTTCGGTGCGTTGCGATCGGGCGTCAGCGGGCTTTTCTCGCAAAGTCAGGCGCTGGCAATGGTCGCGGACAATATCGCGAATATGAACACCACAGGCTACAAAGGCGTTTCACCACGTTTTTCGACGCTTGTCACGACGCAGGCGTCAGCAAACAGCTTTACACCCGGCGGTGTCCGGATAAACACGCTTTCGTCGATCGATCAACAGGGCCTGCTGGAATCGTCAACATCGGAAACTGACCTAGCCATTTCCGGCGACGGCTTCTTTGTCGTTTCCGACGATTCGACGACCGGCCAGGGACAGATTGCGTTTACGCGCGCAGGCTCGTTCCGCCCGGACGCCAACGGCAATCTTACGAATACCGCCGGGCAATTCCTGACCGGCTGGCCGATCACAAACGGCGTCGTTCAGCAGACCAGTATCCTTAGCGCGTTTACGACCGTAAACGTATCCAATCTCACATCCTCTCCAATTCCAACAACGGAAGTCGATCTCGGCGCAAATCTTCCGTCTGCCGCCGCAACCGGCGATACATTCGATCTTTCCGT
>CAXBEC010000442.1:0-3370 GCA_963974145.1 uncultured Alphaproteobacteria bacterium
AACCCGGCCTTCCGTATTGACGTAGGTTCCGTTCTTTTCGGTATAGGCCGCGCCCGGCAGAATAACATCGGCGGCATGCGCCCCGATATCGCCGTGATGGCCCTGATAAATAACGAAGGCCTTGTCCAGTTTGGCCGTATCGATTTCGTCCGCGCCCAGCAGGTAGACGACTTCGACATCGCCCGAAGCAGCGCCATCGAGAATGCCTGCTACGTCGCGCCCGCCATCGGCCGGCACGAAGCCGATATCCAGCCCGCCAACCCGGGCGGCTGCCGTATGCAGGACGTTGAAGCCGTTCCAGTCTTCCGTCGCCATGCCCGTCTTTTCGGCAATCGCCCGCGCCGCGGCGAGAACCGCCGCGCCATCGTCACGGGTCAAGGCGCCCATCCCGATAATCAGCATCGGGCGTTCGGCATCCTCGAGCACCTTGGCAAAGGGATGGTTGCCATTGGCGATTTCATTCAGCGTATCGGGGCCGGCACCGAGATAATCGTAATCATAGGTCAGGTCATGCTGCTGACCGATAACGGCGACCGGATAACCGCCGCGCAGCCACTGTTTGCGGATGCGGCTGTTGACCAGCGGCGCTTCCCGGCGCGGATTGGTGCCGATCAGTAGACAGGCATCCGATTCCTCGACCCCGGCGATGCCGGTATTGAACAGGTAGGAGGCGCGCAGCGACGGATCGAGTTTCGCCCCGTCCTGGCGGCAATCCAGATTGCCCGAGCCCAGCGACGCCATCAGCGCCTTCAGGGCGAACATCGATTCCGCATCGCAGAGATCGCCGGCTATGGCCGCGATACGGCTGCCGTCCCCCCCCTTGACCTTGGCGGTAATGGCGTCGAACGCCTCGTTCCAGCCGGCCGGGGCCAGCTTGCCATCGGCGCCGCGGATATAGGGCGTATCCAGACGCTGACGCCGCAAGCCGTCACAGGCAAAACGGGTCTTGTCGGAAATCCATTCCTCGTTCACATCCTCGTTCAGACGCGGCAGCACGCGCAGCACTTCGTTGCCCCGCGTATCGATGCGGATGTTGCTGCCGATCGCATCCATCACGTCGATCGATTCGGTCTTCTTCAATTCCCAGGGCCGCGCCGCGAAGGAATAGGGCTTGGAGGTCAGTGCGCCGACCGGGCACAGGTCGATGACATTGCCCGACAGTTCCGATGAAACCGCTTCGCCCAGGGTCGTGATCACCGCGTTTTCGCCGCGATTGAGCATCCCCATATCGGTCACGCCGCCGATTTCGGTGGAGAACCGGACGCAACGCGTACAATGGATGCAGCGGGTCATGATCGTGTTGATCAGCGGCCCCATATACTGTTCGCCGACGGCGCGCTTGTTTTCATCGTAGCGGCTGCCGTCATGGCCATAGGCCATGGCCTGATCCTGCAGGTCGCACTCGCCGCCCTGGTCGCAGATCGGGCAATCCAGCGGATGGTTGATCAGCAGGAATTCCATGACGCCATGACGCGCCTTCTTGACCATCGCGGAATTGGTCGTGACTTCCATGCCCTCGCCCGCCGGCAGGGCGCAGGACGCCTGCGGCTTCGGCGGTCCCGGCTTCACTTCGACCAGGCACATGCGGCAATTGCCGGCAATCGACAGGCGCTCGTGGTAACAGAAGCGGGGAATCTCGACGCCTGCTGCCTCGCAGGCCTGCAGGACGGTCAGCCCGTTTTCGACTTCGATCTCGACGCCGTCAATTTTAAGTTTGGGCATGTCCCGCTCCTACTCCGCCGCTGCCACGGCGACGCTTTTGCGTCCGACGATACGGGCTTCGATCACATCGCGGAAATGGCGGATCAATCCCTGTACCGGCCAGGCCGCGCCGTCGCCCAGCGCACAGATCGTATGGCCCTCGATCTGGTGGGAGACTTCCAGCAGCATGTCGATCTCTGAAATCTCAGCTTCACCACGCGCCATGCGCTCCAGCACGCGCCACATCCAGCCGGTGCCTTCCCGGCACGGCGTGCACTGGCCACAGCTTTCATGTTTGTAGAAATAGGCCAGCCGCGCGATCGCCTTGATCACGTCGGTCGACTTGTCCATCACGATCAACCCGGCGGTGCCAAGGCCGCTGCGGTGCTCCTTCAGCGCATCGAAATCCATCAGAACGTCATCGCAGATGCTCTTGGGCAGCATCGGTGTCGAACTGCCGCCCGGAATGACCGCCAGCAGATTATCCCAACCGCCCCGAATGCCGCCCGCGTGCTTTTCGATCAATTCCCGCATGGGAATCGACATCTCTTCTTCCACATTGCAGGGATTGTTCACATGGCCGGAAATACAGAACACCTTCGTACCCCGATTGTTCTCCCGGCCGAAGCTGTCGAACCATGTGGCGCCCCGGCGCAGGATCGTCGGCGCCACCGCAATAGTTTCGACATTGTTCACCGTGGTCGGGCAGCCGTACAGGCCCGACATTGCCGGGAATGGCGGCTTCAGGCGCGGCTGGCCCTTCTTGCCTTCCAGGCTTTCCAGCAGCGCGGTTTCCTCGCCGCAGATATAGGCGCCGGCGCCGCGATGCACATAGACATCGAAGGCCCAGCCGGAGCCGCAGGCATCGGGACCCAGCAGCTTCGCGTCATAGGCTTCGTCCACGGCACGCTGCAGCGCCGCCGCTTCATTGTAGAACTCGCCGCGCACATAGACATAGGCAGCATGCGCGCCCATCGCGAAACCGGCGACAAGACAGCCCTCGACCAGCTTGTGCGGGTCATGGCGCAGGATGTCCCGGTCCTTGCAGGTTCCCGGCTCGCTTTCATCCGCGTTCACGACGAGGTAATGCGGCCGGTCGCCGATTTCCTTGGGCATGAAGGACCATTTCAGGCCCGACGGGAAGCCCGCGCCGCCGCGGCCGCGCAGACCTGAGGATTTCATCTCCTCGACAATCCACTCCCGGCCCTTTTCGAGAATGCCCTTGGTACCGTCCCAGTCGCCACGCGCCCGCGCGCCGGCCAGCCCCGCATCATGCAGGCCGTAAAGATTGGTGAATATGCGGTCCTTGTCCTGAAGCATCGGTCAGCTTTTCGCAAAATCGAGATCGGTCAGCGACGTCGGGCCACCCATTGGCGCCGATGTCTGCCGTTTGATCTGAGGCCCGTGCGGCGGAACATCCCCCGCCCGCAATGCATCGAGAATTTCCACCATCCGTCCCCCGGTTAAATCCTCATACATATCGTCGTTGATCTGGACAATCGGCGCATTGACGCAAGCGCCAAGACACTCGACTTCCCGCATCGTGAACACGCCGTCCTCGGTAGTTTCACCGAACGAAATACCCAGATGCTTTTCCGTTGCCGCAACAACATCAGCGGAATCACGCAGCCAGCACGGCGTCGTCGTGCAGAACTGCAGCAGGTATTTG
>CAXBEC010000443.1:0-3366 GCA_963974145.1 uncultured Alphaproteobacteria bacterium
CTGGCGCGGATCATTGCCACGGCCTCGATGGGCGTGTCGCCCCGCATCATGGGCATGGGCCCGGTCCCGGCATCGCAGCTGGCGCTGGAACGCGCCGGGCTGACCCTGAAGGATCTGGACGTCATCGAAATCAACGAAGCCTTCGCCGCCCAGGTCCTGGGCTGCCTCAAGGGCCTCGGCCTCGCCGATGACGACAGCCGGGTGAACATGAATGGCGGCGCCATCGCGCTCGGCCATCCGCTCGGTGCTTCCGGCCCGCGTATCGCCCTGACGGCGGCCCGTCAGCTGCAGCGCACCGGCGGCCGTTACGCGCTGGCCACGCTCTGCGTCGGCATCGGCCAGGGAACCGCCATCATCCTCGAACGGGTGTAGGGTCTCCAGCTGATGACGGAAGCAAGTTTCGACTGGCAGGATCCGCTTCTTCTGGCGGATCAGCTCAGCGAGGAAGAGCGCATGATCCAGGACTCGGCGCGTGACTTTGCACGCACCGAGCTGATGCCCGTGATCGTCGACTGGAACCGGAACGAAAGTTTCGATCCGGAACTGATGAAGACCTTCGGCGGTCTGGGCTTTCTCGGCGCGACCCTGCCGGATTACGGCTGCGCGGGGATCGGCTTCGTGTCCTACGGGCTGATCTGCCGGGAACTGGAATATGTCGATACCTGCTTCCGCTCGGCGGTTGGCGTGCAGACCGGGCTGGTCATGGCGCCGATCCATCTCTACGGCTCCGACGAACAGAAGGAACGCTTCCTGCCGGGCCTGCGTGAAGGCGAACTGATCAGCTGCATGGGGCTGACGGAACCCAATCACGGGTCCGACGCCGGCGCCATGCAGACGCGGGCGAAGAAGGTGGACGGCGGCTACAAGCTGTCCGGCACCAAGCAGTGGATCACCAATTCACCGCTCGCCCATGTCATGCTCGTCTGGGCCAAGGATGACGAGGGCGTGGTGCGTGGCTTCCTGCTGGAACGCGGGATGAAGGGGCTGGATACGCCGAAGATCGAAGGCAAGGTCGCGGCGCGGGCGTCATCGACCGGGTTCATCATGATGGACGAGGTCATAGTGCCGGATGCAAACGTCCTGCCGAAGGCCAAAGGCCTCGGCGCGCCGCTTTCCGCCCTGACCAATGCGCGCTTCGGCATCTGCTGGGGCGCGATGGGCGCGGCGGAATTTTGCTGGCAGGCATCGCGGGAATACACCGTGGACCGGACCCAGTTCGGCCGGCCGCTCGCTGCCAACCAGCTGGTCCAGAAGAAGCTGGTCGACATGCAGACGGAAATCGCGCTCGGCCTGCAATCCTGCCTGCGCATCAGCCGGCTGCGCGACGAAGGTCGGGTGACGCCGGAAATGATCTCGCTGGTGAAACGCAACTGCACCGGCAAGGCGCTGGATGCTTGCCGGCTTGCCCGCGACATGCATGGCGCCAACGGCATTTCCGACGAATATCACGTCATCCGGCACATGGTGAACATGGAAGTCATCAACACGCTGGAAGGCACCCACGACATCCACGCGCTCATCCTGGGCCGCGCGATGACCGGCATTCAGGCCTTTACAGGCTAGCTCAAGAGTTCCCCCGTCCCGCACCGGGACGGGGGTAAATCTTTATGCGATCAGGAATCGCCTTTCGGCCAATCCACCGAAGCCAGCGCTTCGTAATGCTCCATGATCTGGGTGGAATCCTCGGTTGCGGAGCCCTGCGCCATGGCGAAGGACCAGGCCTGCCGCGCACCGCTGCCGACGAACATGGTCACACCCTGTGCTTCGGCTTCTTCCAGACAAAGCCGGATATCCTTGAACATCAGTCCGGTGCCGAAGCCGCCGTTGAATTTCCGCGTCAGTACCGAATTGGGGAATTTGGTTTCTGTCGCCGTGTTGCGGCCGCTGCTGGCGTTGAAGATGTCGATCATCAGTTTCGGGTCCAGCCCGGCCTTGATGCCCAGCGTCACCGCCTCCGCTGTGACGGCCAGCGCCGTGCCCGACAGCAGGTTGTTCAGCAGCTTCATCGTCTGGCCCATGCCGATCTTGGCGCCGACATAGAAGACATTCTTGCCGATCTTCTCCAGCATCGGGCGGTGGTGGCCGTGGTCGTTATGCGGACCGGACACCATGACGGCCAGTGTCCCGGCGACCGCGCCGATGACGCCGCCGCTGACCGGGGCGTCCAGTGATACAATACCCGCCTCGGCCAGCGCCTCGGCGACCGGGATCGAGGTGCGCGGGCCGGTTGTTGACAGGTCGATATAGGTCTTGATCATGCTGCCCTTGCTGAGGCCGTTTTCGCCGAGCGCAACCGCCTGTACGACGGCGGGGGTGGGCAGGCAGACCAGCACCGTTTCGACCTGGTCGGCCAGATCCTTGGGCGAAGACGCCGCTGTGGCGCCTTTGGCCACGCAGGCATCGACGGCCGCCTTGTTCGGGTCATAGACCTTTACAGCGTAACCACCCGCCAGCAGGTTGTTCACCATCGGGCCGCCCATATTGCCGACGCCGATAAATCCGATTTCCGTAGCCATAACGCTCCCATCCCAAATTGTGTTGTGCCTGCCGGGTCGCCGAATCGGCATGCCCGCAATCTGCCTCACTCTATCCTACCAGTATCAGAAGCGCACCAGCACACCACCGGAATGTTGATTATCCCTGCCATGCGGGCGCCGCAATGCTGCGCTGCACAAAATATTATTCACACAAATTTCGTAAATCGTATATAATGTCGCCCTCTTGACGTTACCCAGAATTTTAAAAAAGTAAATTTACTCGCTAATTAGGATATGAGATGAGCAGTAATACGAAAAAGCCTGAAGCCGATTATACCTTCCGGTCCGAGGACGACCGTCCGAAAAAGCGGACCTGCCTGAACTGCCGCAGCAACTTCACCAGTGAAGGCTGGGGCAATCGGCTTTGCACGTCCTGCCGGTCGCGCACCTAGTCAACAACGCCTGAAAATCGGTTAGTATCGCGCGAGTGTTGAAACATTCGCGCGATGCTTCGTTGTGCCCGGAAGCCAGCGCGCCAGGGAGTATATGACATGCGCCGACGCCTCCTTCACGGCCTCGTCTTTTCGGCCATTGCGCTGATCCTTTCGGTCAGTGCGCGTGCCGGGGAAAATTTCGACCTGCAGACCTGGCGCGGTATCGAAACCCGCGCCGCGCAGAACGATGCCCGTGCCGCCGGATTGCGGGACGGGTACCTAGCGGGAGTCCGCGACGCCCTGCGCTTTTACAGCAAGGTCAGCGAGACCTTCCCGATCTGCTGGCCGACGGACCATGAAATAGACGTCGAACTGATCCGCAACATCATCGCGGCGGTGCAGCGTGAACACCCGGACCTGGCTAACCCGGATGACAATTTCGCCTATCTCGTCGT
>CAXBEC010000444.1:0-3365 GCA_963974145.1 uncultured Alphaproteobacteria bacterium
CCTTTCCAGAGGTCGCGGTATTGCGTGGCGACGATGTCGTCATGCGGGACGGGGGCATCGGTCATGCCCATCATCTGCGCGAACCGGTTCATGCCGGCGGTGAATTCCGTTGTCACCGCCGGATCGTAATAGGGCAGATCGCGTTCGATCAGCCGCCGGATCAGCCCGGCCTCCAGCACCGGGAACAGTTTCTGTCCAACCTCTGTGGCGCGGCCCGGATCGGCTTTCAATGCGTTCTGCGTTTTCACGATGGCGCGCACCGCCGACGCTACGTTTTCAGGCTGTTCGGCAATCAGCCGGTCAGTGGTGACCAGCGCCGGCTGGGTGAAATGGAAAGCGGCGGGCGGGCCGTCGCCGCGCCGTACATCCAGCACGATGCTGGCTACGCCGCTGGTGACCGCCTTTTCCGCCGCCATGCCGTTGGCCCATAATCCGTCAACGGTTCCGGCGGCCAGGGCATCGACCGCGGCGACACCGAAGGATACGCCCTGCGGCACGCCGCCGGGCAGGGGGCCGATGTCGATGCCTTCGGCTTGCGTATCGATGCCGGCTTCCTTCAGCAGCCCGCGGAACCCGAGGTCGACACCGCCCGCCGCCACGATGCGCCGCCCGCGCAGCGCCGACAGGTCGCCGCGCGCGACCTTCAGGTCGCTGCGCATCATCAGGAACCAGTACATGCCCTGCGACAGCGAGCACACGAGTTTCGATCCCGCCCAGCCGGGAAAGGCCCAGAGCGGGCCATGCGCGGAGCCGGCGACGAAATCGACCGCGCCGTCGCGCAGCGCCTCGAAGGTCGCGGGAACCGGGTGGATCAGCTCGAGTTCCATGTCGAGCCCTTCGTCGCGAAAGAAACCAAGTTCGATCGCTGCGATGGCGGGGAAATAGGAATTGGACACGAGGTCCGGCAGGGCGATTTTCACGGCGGCATTCTCCCGGGTACGCGAAATGCGGTCGGGAAAGCGTAAACGATTTAACCGGGCCCTGTCTGCACCATCCGTTGACGGTGGCCGTGCCACGTTCAAAGATGGCGGTGTCAACGCGTCTCTCACGGGAGAAGGGAACGGCATGGCATTCGAAAACATCACCCTGCGGCCGATCACGCCGCTGCAGGGGGCGGAGATCGGCGGGGTCGATCTGAACGATCTGACATCGGCGCAGGAAGCGGATATCCGCCAGGCACTCATCGACCGCAAGGTCATCGTGTTCCGCGATCAGAGAGTATCCCCGGAACGCTTCGCCGGTTTCATGCAGCTGTTCGGCAAGCCGGTCGACGAAGATCTGGAACCCGTCGACGGCAACCCGCGCAGCGTTGGCGTCATCCATATCCGGCCAAACGAAAAGCAGACAATCAATTTCTGGCACATGGATCACTCCTTCCGGGATGACCCCGCGCCGAAGCTGGCGCTGTATACGAAGATCCTGCCGGAATGCGGCGGCGACACGCTGTTCGCCAGCCTCGAATCCGCCTATGACGGGCTGTCAGACGACATGAAGGAACGGATCGCGCCGCTATGGGCGGTCCATCAGGTCCGCCCGACGCAGAATTCGAAGCGCCGCTACACCGATGCAGAATTCAAGGCGATGATGGATCGCAAGACCCGCCATCCGCTGGTCGGCTGGAACCCGGAAAACGGCCGCAAATTCCTGTTCGTCAACACGCCGGTCTACCTGCGCTATGTCGACGGCATGGACCCGGCGGAAAGCGAAGCGCTGCTGGACGAACTCTACCGCCATGTCCAGCGC
The DNA here is from genome assembly GCA_963974145.1 of uncultured Alphaproteobacteria bacterium. Taxonomy (GTDB): domain Bacteria; phylum Pseudomonadota; class Alphaproteobacteria; order UBA8366; genus MarineAlpha4-Bin1. The sequence continues at coordinate 1,744 of CAXBEC010000444.1, forward strand.
CCGGAATACAGCTTCCGGCTGGTCTGGCGGCCGGACACGCTGGTCGTCTGGGAGAATGCCCATTGCCTGCACTATCCGGTCGCGGACTACTTTCCGCATGAGCGCAAGCTGTTGCGGGTCGCGATCACCGGTGCGCCGATAGCGGCCGTGCCCGGCTGATGCAGTCGGGCTATTGCGCGGCGACCCTTATCGTCTGGCGGCGCCCGGGCCCTTGCAGGGCAGGTGCGCGAAATAGGTGGCATAGGCGTCCAGATGCGGCGCATCCGCATCGGTAAACATGATCTCGGCCAGCCGGTGATACCGTTCCTGTTCACCCGCGATCGAATTCCGGGACCGCCACAGTTTCTGGATCGTGCGTTGCAGGTAGGTTTCGTCCTGCCCGCCGAGATACGGCGTGTCCTGCCAGGGATTCGTGCGTTCGCCGCCATGGCATGTCTCGCAGCGTTCGACTCCGGCGGGTTTTGCTGCCGGGGCCATTGAATTCTCGACGCAGGTCCGGGACGCGTAAAACCCGGCAATCTGTTTGAGCTGCCGGACGGAGGGCCGCTTTGTCACGTCATTCATGATGCGGTGCTGGCGGATCGCGACGATCTCGCCCCTGTATGAAACCGTGCCGACCCTGAAATGCCGCAACTGGCGGTACAGATAACCGTATTTCTGTCCGGCGATACGGGGAATTCCGGCCGCAACAATCGATCCGTCGGTACTGTGACACTGGTTGCAGCCGTATGCGGTTACCAGCTTCTGCGCTTCCTCGATGAAATTCGCGGCAGACGCGGCATTCAGCCCGAACGGCAACAGCAGGATGATGCCGATGCGCGATGCGATACGTTTGAGGAAATCCAGTCCGGGCATGTTCAAATGTCTGCAATCTGTTACCGGGGACCCCCGGCGTTCTGACAGTTAAAGTTACGCGATCTGAAAATGCCATGACAAAGTGTCTCGACCGTTAACGTGGCTTCGTCCTAACCTGCGGGACTGACCCCGGCCGCCATGAAGGAAATTGAGGGATGCCCGACACAGCAATTCAGGCGACAGGCTCCGATCTTCCGCTGATCGCAGGCCCGCAATCTTGGCGTGGAGAGGCGCAGGCGGGGCGCGGCGACTGGTCCTGTACATTCACGTCGGCCGATATTGCGGCACTTGATGCCGCGCTGGACGGGGTCCGGGAGACCGATATCCTCGCGATAGACAAGGCGGCGTTTCCCCTGCCCGGGCTTTCCGCGCGGCTGGCGGGTATCCGAAACGAGATCCTGAACGGGCGCGGTTTCTTCCTGCTGCGCGGGCTGCCGGTCGAGCGGTATTCGACCGCCGAGGCCGCGCGCATCTTCTGGGGGCTTGGCGCCCATTGGGGCGAGGCGGTCAGCCAGAACGGCAAGGGGCATGTGCTGGGCCATGTGAAGGATCTGGGGCTGGACTATGCCGATCCGCTGGCGCGCGGCTACCAGACCAGCGCCCGCCTGCCCTACCATACCGACAGTTCGGACATGGTCGGGTTGCTCTGCCTGCAGACGAGCAAATCCGGCGGGCTGTCCTCGATCGTGTCCACCACCACGGTCTACAACGAGATGGTCAAACGCCGGCCCGACCTGGCGGCGGTGCTGATGCGGCCGCTCTACCGC
>CAXBEC010000445.1:0-3361 GCA_963974145.1 uncultured Alphaproteobacteria bacterium
TGGCGTCCTGGTCGCCCAGCCAGTCCGACCCCTTGACGGTGTCGTACATGTGCCACTGCCAGTTGTCTTCGCCCATATTGCCGAGCGCCGCGGATACGCCACCCTGCGCCGCAACCGTGTGGCTGCGGGTCGGAAACACCTTGGTGATACAGGCCGTCCGCAACCCCTGTTCGGCCAGGCCGAAGGTCGCGCGCAAGCCCGCGCCACCGGCGCCGACAACGACAACATCATAGGTGTGATCGATAATTGGATATGCTTCAGTCATCGCCCATCACCCTCCGAACGCTACTTTTAAAACAGCGAAGGTCGCGGCGATGCCAAGCACCAGACTGCCGCCCTTCATAATCATGAGACTGGCAATCTTGATGCCTTCGCCATGAATGTAATCTTCGATCACAACCTGCAGGCCCAGTTGCATGTGATGGAATGTCGCGACAATGAGAAGGACCATCAGAACGGCGTTGACCGGTGACTGCATCCAGGCGGATACGGTTGCGTGGTCTGCCCCGAGAAGTGACATCACCGCGTAGATGAACCACAAGGTCAGCGGAATCAGCGCAACGGCCGTAACCCGCTGCATCCAGAAATGATGTGTGCCGCTCTTGGCGGAACCGAGGCCGCGGACGCGGCCGAGAGGTGTTCTCAGGCTCATCACATTGCCCCCATTGCCATATAGCCGACGACCCAGGTCAGGCCGGTCAAACCAAGGGAGGCGACAACAACCGTATACCCGGAGTTACGCGCCGTATCGAGCTCGAAACCCTTGCCGATATCCCAGAACAGATGCCGGATTCCATTGCAGAAATGGTAGAACAGCGCCCATGTCCAGCCCAGGAGGCACAGTCTGCCAATCCAGGAGCCGATAACCATCTGAACCGTATCAAATGATTCCGCACCATTTGCGAGCGCCAGCAGCCACCAGACCAACAGCAAGGTTCCGCCCGCCAGCCCGACACCGGTCGCCCGATGCAGGATCGACAAGGCCATTGTCCATTGCCAAGCATAAATCTGGAGATGCGGCGAAAGCGGTCTGTCGCCGTTGCTCATATCGAACTCCCCTCAACCACCTCAAAACAGCCATGCGACATAATCATTCCGACAATATCGCATCATTTGAATTAACCCTGATTCCGGGGCAAGTCAACGATACCAGAGTGAGGACAAACTATTAATCGAATATGAAGTCGGTCATTAATTATTGAAGTCACTGTAATATTCGCGATGGTATCCGGCAAAATTCTACAATGCAGCAATGGCGATGCGAAACCTGTGGATAGAAACGTGCATAATTTGTGCGCCACTTGTGCATCCTTGCATATTCTATACATGGTAAAATTTCCCGGATGGGTTTTATCCGTGGACAGCGCATCGGTATCTTCGGACTATCATGATTGATACGTGGTAAAACCGGGCTTCACGGTTGACGGGTGGACGACGGTTGCAGGTTCTTCGTGGATCCGCAGCCGACCGTGTTTCCCGAAAAACAGGGAATACCGGCGTGGATCCGGCCGTATCGTCATTCGGTTTCTTCCGGACCGATTTGCCGGTGCGTACCGCCGATCCGCATACTGTTGCGGCTGTTTGCAGCAAGGGGCTCGTCCGGAGCCTGTGGCTGTATATGCAACTGGACGCGGTTCCCTCCCTTCGGCGGGGCTGTACCACGGGCTGCTCCCTTACGGGGTAGCCGTATCCGGATCGCCGCGGCTTTGACTCGGGAAGCCGTAAAGCATGTGTGGGCATGGTCTGCTTGCCAGGGAGGCTGTATCCACCGGTGCATGGCGCAATGTCCGGAGCACGCATCTTTTGGGGCTTGGCCCCAAGGGTGCCGGGGCGGTCCGAGAAAGACCGCTCCGGCATCCGCCTATCGCCTTTTCCTGCATCTTTTGACTTCGTATAGCGCGACAAGTGGCTATTCTGGCGGCATGGCAATTCTTTCCATCCAGTCTAGGGTTACCAGCGGCTATGTCGGGAATGCCGCAGCCGTTCCGATCCTGCAGGGGTTTCGGCATGACGTCTGGCCCATCGATACAGTGGCATTCTCGAACCATCCCGCGCATGGGGCATTTACCGGTGGTGTACGCCCGGCGGCAGAGCTCGCGATACTGGCGGACGGGCTGGCCCGGCGCGGGATGTTTGCGGATTGCGGCGTGGTCCTGTCCGGCTATCTTGGCAGTGCCGAAACGGGGCCGGTGGTTTGCGATGTTGCGGCGAAGGTTCGTGCAGCCCATCCTGGGGCCTTGTGGTGTTGCGACCCCGTCATGGGGGATAACGGCCGCTTTTACGTGGCCGACGGTATAACGGAGTTTTTTCGAAACCAGGCTATTCCAGCTGCCGACCTCATCACACCAAATGTTTTCGAAGCAGAATTCCTGTCCGGGATATCGATCCGGTCGGTAGCGGATGCGGTTCGTGCCGCGCGAGCCTTGCGGGAGGCCGGCCCGGCGACCGTCATCGTGACGGGAATCAGGGAAGGGGCCTCGATTGCCGCCATTGCCGTTACGGCAGACAGTGCCTGGAAATCCTCTTCGCCGTTTGTCGACATTCCGGCGCATGGGGCAGGCGATGCGTTCGTTGCGCTGTTTGTGGGTCACATGCTGGCTGGCGGGAGGACCGACCAGGCGCTGGCGCTAGCGGTTTCCGGCATTCACGCACTTCTGGAGTCATCTGTTGCGGCGGACGATCTCATGCTCGTCGCGAGCCTCGATAAACTTGTCGCGCCGCCCTGTGTTTTCGACGTGGTGGCGCTGTCCTGACGGTTCAGCCCGTTTCTTTCCGGGTTCGGTCCTGCAGCGACTCGCTAACCTGTCTGATAACCCCCTGCCAATCATTCGGCGCGTCCTGCCGGAACAGGCGTATCGAGGGATACCAGGGCGAGTCTGTTCGGCCGGTCTGCCAGCGCCAGTCGGGCGCATAGGGCAGCAGGGCCCAGACCGGTCGGCCCAGCGCGCCGGCCAGATGGACGAGTGCCGTATCGACACTGATCACCAGATCCAGCGTCATCAGCAGGGCGGCGCTGTCGGCGAAGTCCCTGATTTCCGCCCGCTGGTCGCGCAGCAGCGCCTGGAATCCCTGCGCGGCGATGGCATTCGCATGTTCGCCAATCTGCAGTGAATGGAACATCGTACCGGGTGTTTCCAGCAGGGGGGCAAGCAGTGACAGCGGCATGGAGCGGTTGCGGTCGTTGCGATGGGTCGATTTTCCGGCCCAGGCCACACCGATCCGAAGGCTGTCCTGTCCCCGGGGCGCTACATCAGACCGGGTTTCGGTTGCTGCCAGGTAGGGGATGTCGGCGGGAATGGTGTCCGATGTTGTGCCCGTCAACCGGGGCAGCGACAAAAGCGCCACCTGCGCATCATAGAGC
>CAXBEC010000446.1:0-3342 GCA_963974145.1 uncultured Alphaproteobacteria bacterium
GCATGAGACTAACACGTTCAGCCGTCTGGCAACGGGTCTTGATCAATATCGCTTGCACGCCTTACGCAGCGGAAAGGCTATTGAGCCCGTGTATCAAGGCACGAACAGCGAACTCGCCGCATATTTCGACGCCAGTCGGGAATACGGCTGGGACATGGATTGTGCGATCGCGGCAAATGCGACGTCGTCGGGAAAAGTGACGCAAGAGGCCTGGGACTACCTCAGCGGTGCGGTGCTGACGGCGCTGGAACGTGACGGACCATTCGATGGAATCCTGCTGGCATTGCATGGCGCGATGGTGACAGAAAAATTCGATGACGGCGAAGGCGTGCTTCTGGCGGCAATTCGGGAAAAGGTCGGTCCGGATGTCCCCGTCTGTGTTTCGTTGGATCTGCACGCGAACGTGACCGATTTGATGGCGGAAAGCGCCAGCGGCCTGTTCAGTTTCCGGACCTATCCCCATATCGACATTTATGAAACGGCGGGGCGCGCCGCTGCTGTGTTGCGGGATGCGATGGATGGGAAAATCCGTCCCCGCTGCGTTGTCGCCCGCCGTGCAATGATTGATGGTGTCAATCACGGTCGCAGCCAGGATGGGCCGATGGTTGAGCTTGTTCGCCGCAGCCTGGAGTTTGGCGAGGAGCCGGGTATTCTTGATGTCTGTGTGAACGCGGGGTTCCCCTGGGCGGATATAGAAATGGCGGGCCCCTCGGTTACGGTTACGCATGATGATGCGCCGGAACGCGCCCGGGCCATCGCAGAAGATATGATGGACCTTGCCTGGGATGAACGGGCCAATGTCACGGTTCCCCTGTTGAGTGTCGACGAGGCGATGGCGCGGGTCGTGGCACTGGGCGCCGGCAACAAACCGGTTATTCTGGCTGATTTCAGTGATAATCCCGGCGGCGGCGCCTATGGCGACAATCCGAACCTGCTGGCTGCCATGATCAAGGCCGGTGTGCGGAACGCCGCGTTCGGGTGTATCGCCGACCCGGAGGCCGTGACCATCTGCCAGCGCGCAGGGGTTCGCGGCACGGTTACGTTGCCGATCGGCGGTAAGGTCGATCCGTTGCTGACGCCGCCACTGAATGTTACAGGTGAAGTGGTCGCGATCTCTGAAGGCAGCTTTACGGTTCAGGGGCCACTGTCCTCGGGCCTGCGGGGCTCCATGGGGTCCACGGCAATTTTGCGGGTTGGCGGCATCGACGTGATTCTATGCAGTTCTCGCCTGCAAACGATGGATCCTGCCGTTTTCCGTTCCCAGGGAATCGATCCGGAGGAAAAGGCCATCGTGGCGTTGAAGTCCGCGCATCACTTTCGGGCGGCCTTTGAACTCATTGCCCGAGAAATCCTGATCGTGGACGCACATGGCCTGGTGTCCCCCAACCTTCGCAATTTCGACTATACCAAGGTACGCCGGCCCGTCTGGCCGCTGGATGATGAATGTGCGGTTGCCGTGAAATAATGTGGCCCTGTGATTCGCATCACTGTGCAGGGATGATCGATCAGCCATATTGCTGATCCTACCCTGATGGGATTCCCATCAACCCCTCACGCAGCCTTGTGAGATACTGGCCCGGATTTATCCGGGCCATTTTTTTTCGGGCTTATCGGAATTTTGCGTTGATACGATGCAGGATATGGGCAGCGCGGTCGCGCGCGGTATCAAAGGTAGCGCCCAATCGTGGGTAGCGGCGACGCATCCTCTCGATGAACCGCCGCGCCATGGGCGATTCCAGCGACAGTAAATAGGCGCCAATGGCCAAAAACAGAATGCCCTGCAGGATCGGTAGAAACAGCCCGAGGATCCCCAGCACGATAAAGAACCAGCCGGATACGAGAATGACGAATCGGAGAAACCGGGAGCGCTTCGGTTTCTGATCCGGCGGGACGGCTGGCAGATCCATACTCCTGGCCGCCTTTCCGGCTACATATGAATCGGTCGCCCATCGACGGCGAGCGCCGCTTCCTTGACAGCTTCGTTCAATGTCGGGTGGGCGTGGCAGGTGCGGGCGATATCTTCCGCCGATCCGCCGAATTCAATCACGGCGACGATTTCATGGATCAGGTTGCCGGCATCGGCGCCGATGATATGGGTCCCCAGCACGGCATCGGTCTTTGCGTCGGCAAGGATCTTCACGAACCCGTCGGTCAGGTCGTTGGCGCGGGCGCGGCTGTTGGCCGTGAAGGGGAATTTACCGATACGGTACTCGACCCCGGCTTCCTTCAGTTCCTCCTCGGTCTTGCCGACCGTTGCCACTTCCGGCCATGTGTAGACGACGCCGGGGATGGCGTCGTAATTGATATGACCTGACTGGCCGGCGATTATCTCGGCGCAGACCATGCCTTCATCTTCCGCCTTGTGCGCCAGCATCGGCCCGCGCACACAGTCGCCAATGGCATAGATGCCGGCGGCAGTCGTGCGGAAATGATCGTCGATTTTCACGACGCCGCGCTCATCGGTTTCGACCCCGGCTTCCTTCAGGCCCAGCCCTTCCGTATAGGGGCGGCGGCCGATGGCAAGCAGGACAATATCGCATTTGATCGTTTCGGCATCGCCACCCTTGGCGGGTTCCACCGTCAGCGTGACGCCGGCGCGGTTGGTCGTTGCGCCCGTGACCTTGGTGCCGAGTTTGAATTCGATGCCCTGTTTCTTCAGGATACGCTGGAAATGCTTGGCGACCTCGCCGTCGATTCCCGGCGTGATCCGGTCGAGAAATTCGACACAGGTGACCTTGGCGCCGAGGCGGCCCCAGACCGATGCCATTTCCAGCCCGATGATGCCGGCGCCGATGACGACGAGGTGTTTGGGAACCTTGCTCAGTTCCAGGGCGCCCGTGGATGTGACGATCTTTTTTTCGTCGACCTCCACGCCTTTCAGCGGCGTGCTTTCCGAACCCGTTGCGATGAGGATGTCCTCGGTCGTAATGACGCGCGGCTTGCCCTTTTCCAGGGTGACCTTCACCGCGCCGGGACCTTCAATGCTGCCGGTACCGATAATGTGGTCGATCTTGTTCTTCTTGAACAGGAAGGCGATGCCGCCGGTGAGATCGGCGACGACCTTGTCCTTGCGGGCCATCATCTTCTTCAGGTCCAGCTTGACGCCGCTGATGCTGATGCCGTGGTTGGCAAGCTCGTGCTGCGCCTCTTCAAATTTCTCCGAGGAGTTCAGCAGCGCCTTTGAGGGGATGCAGCCGACATTCAGGCAGGTGCCGCCCAGGGTCGAACGCTTCTCGACACAAGCGACCTTCATGCCCAGCTGGGCGGCGCGGATGGCGGCAACATAGCCGCCTGGCCCACCGCCTATGACGATCAGGTCGTATTCGATCTCGCTCATCTGAA
>CAXBEC010000447.1:0-3336 GCA_963974145.1 uncultured Alphaproteobacteria bacterium
CGGGCTGTTGACCACGGTCCTGGCGCTGCTGGCCATGCCCTGGCTGTCGCAGGTCGCCTATTACCTGCACAGTGTCGAGATGATCGTGATCATGATCTTCGGCATTTCGCTGATCGCCACCATCGCCGCGCGCGACACGTTGAAGGGGCTGATCGCCGGGTTCTTCGGGCTGATGATCGGCTATATCGGCGCCGATGTCGTCTATGAGGCGCCGCGCGGGACCTTCGGCCTGCTGGAACTGTATGACGGCGTACCGCTGATCCCGGCGCTGGTCGGGCTGTTCGCCGTTTCCGAAGCCTTCGCCGTGATCGAGGGCGAATCGATCCTGACCAAGAGTGGCCGCGAATTGATGATGAAGGGCGGCTGGGGCGGTACCATAGAGGGGTTGCGGGAAACCCTGAAACGCTGGTGGCATGTGGTCTGGACCAGCCTGATCGGGCTGGTGATCGGCGTCGTGCCCGGTGCCGGGGCGGCCATTGCCTCCTTCGTCGCCTACCAGCAGTCGCGCACGTTTTCCAAGACGCCGGAACTGTACGGCACCGGGCATATCGAGGGGTTGATCGCCCCGGAATCGGCCAATAACGGCGTCACCTCCGGCACGCTGATCCCGCTGCTGGTGATCGGCGTCCCCGGCGGCGCCACCGCCGCCATCATGGCGGTCGTATTGCAGTATCACGGCATCACCGTCGGGCCGGACCTGTTCATGAACTCGCCGGAACTGGCCTATGGCCCGTTCACGGCGATGGCGGTGACCTATGCGCTGATGATGCTGACCGTGCTGCCGCTGGCGCGCTACATGTCGCATGTCACGGTCGTATCCACGACCTATATGGCGCCGATCATCATCGCCTTCACGCTGGTCGGGGCCTTTGTGCCGCGCGAATACACCTTCGACATGTATCTGGCGCTCGGGTTCGGAATCATCGGCTACATTGCACGCAAGACCGGCTACCATGTCGCCGCCATCTTGATCGGCGTCATCCTCGGCCCGCTGCTGGAACAGTATTTCCTGCGCGCGCTGCGCATCGCCCAAGGCGATGTCATGGTCGTCTTCTCGTCGACCCTTGGCAACATTCTCTGGATCATGCTGCTGCTGTCGATTTTCTTTCCCTACATCATGGAAGCGCGACGCCGGAAGGCGCGGGATCGCGATGCCACAACATAGTTCACACCAACCGGGAGAATTTTCCGAATGAGCCAGACACAAGGCGACAACGCCGAAATCATCGCAGAAGAGCACTGGGGCAAGAAGGGCGACGTGGATCTGTTCATTTTCCGCAAGCGGCTGGCCGCCCCGTCGGATACGCCGCGGCCGGTGCTGTTCCTGGTGCATGGATCGTCGTTTTCGGCGCGCACCTCCTACGATCTGGAAGTGCCGGGTCATGGCGAATATTCGCTGATGAACGTCTTCGCCCGCTATGGTTATGACGTCTGGACGATGGACCATGAAGGCTATGGCCGTTCCACCCATACGGACGGCTATTCCTATATCGCCGACGGGGTCGAGGACCTGAAGGTCGCGATGCCGATCATGGAAGCCGCGACAGGGCAGAAATCCTGTTCCTTCTTCGGGTCGTCTTCGGGTGCGCTGCGGGCCGGGGCCTTCGCCAATGCCTGCCCCGACCGGGTCGCCAAGCTGTCCATGGCCGCCTTCGTGTGGACCGGCAAGGATTCGCCGACCCTGAAGAAACGCGCGGAGCGGCTGGACGAATGGCGCGCGACCAACCGGCGGCCCGCCGATGAAGCCTCATACCTCGGTATCTTCTCCCGCGACATCGTCGGCCTTACCATCCCGGAACTGCCGGCAGCAGCCGCAGCGGCCGAAATGGCGAATGGCGGTGGCAGCGTCCCCAACGGCACCTATATCGACATGTGCGCGAACCTGCCGGTCGTGGACCCGCTGAAGGTTGCCTGCCCGGTGATGATCTTCCGGGGCGATCATGACGGCATCGCCGCCGATGAGGACGTGCTCAACTTCTTCTCGGCCCTGCCGAACCCCGACAAGCAGATCGTCATGATGTCCGGCCAGGCGCACAATACCGGGATCGGCATTAACCGGCACCGCTTCTGGCATGTATTGCGGTCGTTCCTGGAAATGCCGGAACGGCTCGACAGTCTGAAAGGATAATCCCCATGTGGCAGCAGGAATACTGGGCGGACAAGGATGGCGTGAAGCTGTTCATGTTCCGCAAGCGCCTTGATGCGCCGGTCGCGGGCGAAGCAGCGAAACCGGTGCTTTTCCTTGTGCACGGATCTTCCTTTTCGGGGCCCAGCGGGTTCGACCTGCATGTGCCCGGCAAGACCGACTATTCGCTGATGGAAAAATTCGCCGAATACGGTTTCGATGTCTGGACGCTGGACCATGAAGGCTATGGCCGGTCGGACAGCACCGAGGGCAATTCCGCCATTGCGGAAGGCGTCCGCGACCTTGCCGCCGGCATGACGGTTGTCGAAAAGGAAACGGGCTCGCGGACGGCCGCCTTCTACGGTTCGTCATCCGGCGCGCTGCGGGCCGCCGCCTTTGCCGACGCCCATCCCGACCGGGTCGAACGGCTGGCGCTCGATGCCTTTGTGTGGACCGGTGAAGGCTCGCCGACGCTGAAGGAACGGGCCAAGAAGCTGGACCAGTGGCGGGCCAGCAATACCCGCCCGGTCAACCGCCCGTTCTTCCATTCCATCTTCAACCGGGACATGCCCGGCACGTCGGAAGAAGGCGTGGCGGATGCGCTGGCCGACCGGGAACTGAAACTGTGCGATTCCGTGCCGACCGGCACCTATCTGGACATGTGCGCCAACCTGCCGGTCTGCGACCCGACAAAGGTGACCTGCCCGGTGCTGATCATCCGGGGCGAACATGACGGCATCGCGACCGAGGAAGATCTGCTGGCCTATTTCCAGGCGCTGCCAAACGGCGACAAGCAGTTCTTCGTGATTCCCGGCGGGGCGCATGTTTCGTTCCTGGGCGTCAACCGGGCGCGGTTCTGGCATGTGCTGCACGATTTCCTGACCCTGCCGCCGCGCGCCGACAATCTGGGCACATAGGCGCGTACACAGGCAGGTACACAGGCGATTCGGATCAGGGCTTGCCTTCGGTATCCACTTCGATCAGGCAGGGTTTTCCGGAATCGAACGCATTGCGCAGGGCGGCGGCCAGATGGTCCGGGTCGTCGACCCGCGTCGCCGTCACCCCCATGCCCTGCGCCAGATGTACGAAATCCAGCGACGGTCCGTTCAGGTCCATCGCGGCATAGGGATGGTTCGAGCCTGCGTCGAACCGCTGGCGGTACGAATCCAGATTGTGTTTCAGCACCCGGTATTCACGATTGGCCAGGATGA
>CAXBEC010000448.1:0-3334 GCA_963974145.1 uncultured Alphaproteobacteria bacterium
AATCCGGCAATTTCGGTGCACCGGACTTCTTCACCAAAGCCCTGAAGGTACTGGAATGAGCGAATCACGACTACGCGAAGAAATTGCCGCCTTTGGCAAATCCCTGTTCGACAGGGGCCTGAGCGGCGGCAGCTCCGGCAATATCAGCGTGCAGATGGACGATGGCTGGCTGATGACCCCGACGGGTTCGTCGCTGGGCAATCTGGACCCGGCGCGGATTTCCAAGCTGGACCGGACCGGCAAACTGGTTTCCGGCGATGCGCCGACCAAGGAAGTCTTTCTGCATCAGGCCATGTATTTCCTGCCTGCCGAAAGTCGATCCGGACAATGTCCTGCCGCCCATCACCGCCTATTACGTGATGAAAATCGGCAAGCTGCCGCTGATCCCCTATTACCGGCCCGGCGACAAGGCGCTGGCGGAGGCGATCCGGGGCAAGGCGCGCAACCATACCGCCGCCCTGCTGGCCAATCACGGGCCGGTCGTTGCGGGCAAGTCTCTGGAGGCCGCCGTGTACGCGACCGAGGAGCTGGAGGAAACCGCCAAGCTGCACCTGCTGTTGCAGGCGCATAACCCTCGCGTACTCACCGAAGAACAGATCGACGAACTGCACCGGTTTTTCCCGCCCGAATAACCCCGAAACAGGAATCCGACATGCCAAATCTCGCCGCCAACATATCCATGATGTTCACCGAACTGCCGTTCATGGACCGCTTCGCCGCGGCGGCGTCTGTCGGGTTCAAGGCCGTGGAGTACCTGTTTCCCTATGAACACCCGGCCGAAGACATTGCCGCCGCACTGAAGGAAAACGGCCTGGCCAACGCGCTGTTCAACCTGCCGCCAGGCGACTGGACAAAAGGTGACCGCGGGCTCGCCGCCCTGCCCGGCCGCGAGGCCGATTTCGACGGGCTGATCGAACAGGCGCTGGATTACGCGCGGATCATCGGCTGTGACCGGCTGCACGTCATGGCGGGCATTCCGCCGGAAGACGCGGACCGTGCCGAATGCGACGCCGTCTACATCCGCAATATCAGACATGCCGCCGCAAAAATGGCGCCGCACGGTATTACGGCGCTGATCGAGCCGATCAATACGCGCGATATTCCAGGGTTTTACCTGAACCGCCAGGACCAGGCGCTGGCCGTGCTGGCCGCGGTCGGCGCGGAAAACGCGAAGGTGCAGATGGACCTGTATCACTGCCAGATCGTCGAAGGCGACGTGGCCATGAAGATCCGCGCCAATTTCGGCCATGTGGGCCATTTCCAGATCGCCGGCGTCCCGGAACGCCATGAACCCAGCCTTGGCGAGGTGAATTATCCCTACCTGTTCGATGTCATCGACGAACTCGGCTATACAGGCTGGATCGGTTGCGAATACCGCCCCCAGGGCGACACCGTCGCCGGGCTCGGCTGGGCTGCACCCTATGGCATAAACGGGGGCTAGGCACTCCCGGCCTGGCTTCAGATCGCTCTGCAATCCGGATATCGGTTTGATAACCGGTCAACCGACCCTCGCAAAAACGCCGTTATCCCGTGCTACCCATCATCCGGTTTCAATCCGTCTTCACCATGCGTTAACCTTGAAACCCTAGGGTCCTTCTGCCTGTCGCTATGCTGTCCGACAGTCCTCGCCATTCCAAACGGGTTCGGGAAAACGTCATGATCAGAATCTCCCTATTTGCGCTGCCTCTCCTTGCGCTGGCTGCCTGCGCCGGTGAACCGCATGAAGGTCGGGTGCCGCAATCCATGGCCAAGCCCCATCCCAAAATGGCGCAAACCATGGCGGCGCCGCATGCCAATGCCGCATCGAAACACGGCGGCGCGCCGCACTGGTCCTATGCCGGCGCGGACGGACCACAGCACTGGGGCAGTCTCGATGCGGCATTTTCCGCCTGTTCCGACGGCAGGAGCCAGTCCCCGATCAACCTGACCCGGATGATCAAGAGCGAGTTGAAGCCGATCAAGTTTTCCTACAAGCCGGGCGGCACCGAGATCCTGAACAACGGCCACACGATCCAGGTAAATTACGCGCCCGGCAGCACGATCACGGTCGACGGCATCGCCTTCGAGCTGAAACAGTTCCATTTTCACGCCCCGAGCGAAAACACCATAGAAGGGCATTCCTACCCGCTTGAGGGGCATTTCGTGCATGCGGATGCGAAAGGCAACCTGGCGGTCGTCGCCGTGATGTACATGGTCGAAAAACCGCTTCGGGAACTGGACAAGGCTTGGAAACACATGCCCGCCGAGGCCGGCGAAAAACATGCCCTGCCCGCCCCCGTCGATGCATCGGCCCTGCTGCCCGCAAAACGCGGCTACTACCGCTTCGCCGGATCGCTCACCACCCCGCCCTGTTCCGAAGGCGTGCGCTGGCTGGTGATGAATACCTACAAGGAAATTTCCGCCGCGCAGGTGGCGGCCTTCACCCGTGTCATGCACCATCCGAACAATCGCCCGGTGCAGCCGGTGAATGCGCGGACGGTGCTGAAATAAATACCTATTTCCAGTAGGAAAACTGGTCGGCGAAAACCTGTCTTTGTTCATCGGTCAGCCTGGCTGCGTCGCCTTTCCCGATATGCCGGGGGTGCAACAGGGTTACCCTGTCGTAGCCATGCGGCCTGACGGCTGCCTCTGCGGGCGGTTCTATGGCATCGATCTCAGCGGAAATTTCCATCGCATCCGCAACGGTCAGGGCGACCTTCAAGGCGCGCGCAATATCGAGAATGGCCTTTTCGGGATTGTTCCGGATCGTCAGGTAATCCGTTTCCAGCGCCGACCGTTCATGCCAGTAATTGTAGAGATGCATCTGCATCAGCACCTGGACGAAGAAATTATCCTCTTTCAACCACCCCATCCTCTTTGAGGATTCAAAGCATTCCAGCAGATTTCTTCTGGTCGTGAGAACCATGGAATAGTCGAACCGGGCCTGTTCGGGCGTGTGCACTTTCACCAGGTGAACGGGTTCAGCCGTCGCCGGGTCGTAATCCGCGCACCATCCCGAAAAGACGGCCGGAAAATGGCGCTTCAGGATGAGCCGGGCGGCGTTGAACTGCCAGGTACTGCCGGAACGCGGCATGCCCGCAATCAGAATGACAATTGGCTTCACAGTCTGAATCTCAATTTTACCGCCCCTATTCCCGTATCAGGATAGCCAGAACGAGCAGATGATAGAATGCATATCCTCTGACAGGATTGATGCATTTTGCCCCGCCGCCGCCGTTACCTCAGCAAAAAAGCCGCCCAACGTTACGTTGAGCGGCCTCTTTGTCACAACCCGCCGCGTTTCAGCAGCGGAAATTGGTAACAGCTGTTAGCGCGAATAAAATTCGATAACGAG
>CAXBEC010000449.1:0-3331 GCA_963974145.1 uncultured Alphaproteobacteria bacterium
CCTGATCATCACCTTGTCGCCGGAAGCCCAGCATCATGCGCTGGAAATGACCAGGACGATGGCGGTCGAGGTTGAGTTCTGGCATACACTCGATCCCAGCGTTATTGATGGCAGCCGGGAGCGGCGCCTGACGGCGTACCGGCAAATTCGCGATCAGTTATTGAACCGGCTGAAAGACCGGTTTCCATCTGTCCCGACAATCGGCGTATGATGGTCGCCATCATGTTGATGGTCTATAGTGGTGCGTCGGCGCGCCGTTTTTCGGTTTGGTGAGAAGAGGGTATGGCAAAAGAAGAACTTCTGGAATTCGAAGGCATTGTGAATGAAGTGTTGCCCAATGCGATGTTCAAGGTGACCCTCGAAAACGGGCACGAATTACTGGCGCATACGGCCGGGAAGATGCGGCGTTTTCGCATCCGCGTCCTGGCGGGTGACAAGGTGACTGTGGAAATGACGCCGTATGATCTGTCCAAGGGGCGGATCATCTATCGCCACAAGTAAAACGCATGTCGCTGGGGAACCAGACGCCGCGCCTTGTGCTGGCGTCGGCGTCGCCGCGTCGGCTGGAACTGTTGCGGCAGATCGGATTGCCGCCCGATGCCGTTATTCCGGCAGACATTGATGAAAAGACATTGCCCCGCGAACTGCCCCGACAATACGCGTCACGGATTGCTGGCGCCAAGCTCGATGCGGTAAAGCCATATCATTCGGGCTCGATCGTGCTTGCCGCGGATACCGTGGTAGCGCGGGGCCGCCGGATCCTGCCAAAGGCGAATAATTTACAGACCGCTCGCGAATGTCTGACCCTGTTGTCGGGCGAGCGTCACCGCGTCTATGGCGGTATCGCGCTGTGCGGGCCGGACGGCCGACACACAGCGCGGGTCGTGCTGACCTCCGTCGTGTTCAAGCGACTGTCACATGAGGAGATCGAGTCTTACCTCGCCAGCGGGGAATGGGACGGCAAGGCGGGAGGATATGCCATCCAGGGGCGAGCCGCGGCCTTTGTGCGGCAGATCAACGGGTCCTACTCGAATGTCGTCGGGCTGCCGCTCTTCGAGACGGCGCAACTGCTGCAAGGTATGGGATTACGGGCATGACAACGGAATCGATCGATATCCTCGCCGAGATCTCACCGGGAGAAACCCGGATTGCCCTGGTTGACGGCACGGGACAGCTGATCGAATTGCGGATTGAGCGGATCGACCGACCTTCGCTGGTCGATGGCATTTATCGCGGGCGAGTAAGGCGCGTCGAGCCGGGTCTTGACGGCGCTTTCGTGGATTTTGGCACCGGGATGGAAGGATTCCTGCGCCGCCACAAGGGGCTGCATGAGGGGCAGGCAATCACGGTTCAGGTCAGCCGGGACGGCAGCGGGTCCAAGGGGCCGGCGCTGAGCGACCGCATTGTCCTGCACGGGCGGTATCTTGACTGGACGCCGTCGCGCCCCGGCGTAGTGTATGCTGCACGGCTCGGTGGCGGCAGGGAGCGTGCGCGGCTCGAATCCCTGATGCCTGACGTCCTGCGGGAAGGTGAGGGCGTTTCTGTCCGCGCGGCGGCGGCTTATGTCGACGATTCGGCGATCACCCATGAAGCAGACCGGTTACGTGCGGCCTGGCAACAGGTCGAGGCGATCGTCCCGGAGGCGACCGTACCCGGTATACTGGTTCCCGCGCCTTCGCTGCTGGTGCGGACATTGCGCGATGTGGAAAGTGGCGATGTGGTAATTGACGATAGACAGGCGCTGCGCGAGGCCCGGACACTTGTCGATGATCATATGCCGGACCGGCAGGGGCGCGTGCAACTGCATGCCGAACCGGTTCCCATATTCGAGGCACATGATATCGCCGACGCGGTCGAGGGAATCTGCGACCGGGTCGTGACCCTGCCGGGCGGCGCCAGACTGACCTTCGATTCCGCCGAGGCACTGACCGCGATCGATGTCGACAGCGCTGGCAGTGGCGGGCGCGGCCCGTCCGACAGCGCGAGCCTGAAGATCAACATGGCAGTCCTGCCCGAGGTGGCCCGTCAGATTCGGCTGCGCAACATATCCGGCCTCATCGTGGTGGATTTTATTTCCGTGAAGCGCAAGGATGCCCGGGCGCAGTTTCTGCAGGCGGTCCGACGTTCCTTTCGGGACGACCCTCTACAGGTCGATGTGCTCGACCTGACCGTTGCGGGGCTCGTGGAACTGACGCGCCGCCGGATGGCGCCGCCACTGCAGGACCAGTTGCGGCAGCGCATTTCATCTACCGCGTCCCCGGCGGCGACGGCCTGCGCCATCCTGCGTGCCGCCCTGCGACTGAAGGGACCCGGAGTCCCCTGCGCGGTGATGTCGCCGGATGTGGCTGCATTGCTGGAAGGCGGCTCTTTTGCGCCGGCGCTGGCAGCGGTAAACAAACAGCTCGGCCAGCCGATTCGGATTGCCCGCTCTTCCGGCGGCGAGGATTGGGAAGTTGCCATGCGGACGGGAAATCAGACATCATGACGGCGAAAAAATGCGTGATCTGCGGCGATGCGGTGGATCCCGAATTCAAGCGTTTCTGCTCCCGCCGCTGCGCCGATCTCGACCTGCAACGCTGGCTGAGCGGCGGTTATCGTATCAAGACCGACGAGGAACCGGATCCGGGGGAGCCGATCCCCATAGATCCGGACGACAGCCGCCTATAGGTGCTGGACAGCCGCGCTGTAATTCATTATGTAATTCATCCGCTTCGCTTGTATCGAAAGCGGAGGATGCCCAGGTAGCTCAGTTGGTAGAGCAGTGGACTGAAAATCCGCGTGTCGGCTGTTCGAGTCAGCCCCTGGGCACCATTTTTCCCTTTGAAACTTAAAGTGAATTTTTAATCCGGCCTCGTGGCCGTCTTCATGCTTGTGGGGCGTGGTACCGAACTGCAGTGAATAGTAGGGAATTTGCGGGATAGAAGGCGTTGACCTGCTCACCAGATTACCCGCGTTTACAAGCCAGCCAATCTTAAGTGATCAATGGCTCGTGCCTTCGTCCCGGCTGATCTTGTTGTAGACGTTGTATTTCCCCGATGGCTTCACCATCGGCAGGCGTTTGACTTCGGTCAGGGTTGCCGCGTCGTAGATAACAATTTCGCCGTCCATGTCCCAGATGCTGAGCAGTGCGTATTTGCCGTCGCGGGTGAATTCCACATGGGCGGCTGTCTTGCCGGGCGATGGGCGCAGCGTCTTCACGATTTCCAGGGTTTGCTTGTCGATAACATGCACGGCGTCCCGGTTGGGGCCAAAAAAGACGTCGACCCAGGCATAGGGGGAGTTTTCGTGACTGCGCATGAAGAAACCGGGACGCCGTGCATGTTATCGACAA
>CAXBEC010000450.1:0-3329 GCA_963974145.1 uncultured Alphaproteobacteria bacterium
GTAATTCCAAGGCGCAGATCCAGCGGCTCAAGAAGATTGCGGCACAGGAAAAGTCCGGCGGCAAGTTCCTGATCGATGACCCGGATTTCCGAGGTAAAATTGCTGAAGTTGAAATCGAATTGCAGGCGCTGGAATATACCGATTTGCGCTACCTGATGCAGGCAGCCGCGGGCAATCCGCCCGGTGCGGAATCAAGCCTTCTGAAATTGCGCGGCACCGAAATCCAACAGCGGATTTCAGAATTGCTGATGCAGGCGATGGGTTATTACGCGATGCCCTGGCTGCCCGATGCGCTGGAACATGGCTGGAACGAGGACCCGATCGGCCCGGCGGAAGCGGCACCGCTGGCACCGGCCTATTTCAATAAGCGCAAAACCACGATTTATGGCGGCACAAACGAGATCCAGCGCAATATTATCGCCAAGCTGGTATTGGGTCTCTAGGCGTAATTTCAGACAGGACATGGCGGGACAGTATGGATTTTGATCTCAGCGAAGAACAGCAACTGCTCAAGGACAGCGTCGATCGTTTCGTGCGCGAAGAATACCCGCTGGACAAGCGCCAGAAGCTGGCGGCGTCGGAAGACGGATTCAGCCGTGCCAACTGGAAGACCATGTCGGAACTGGGCTGGCTCGGCGCGACCCTGCCGGAAGAATATGGCGGGATCGGCGGCGGCCCCGTGGAGGCCATGGTGCTGATGGAAGGTGTCGGCCGGGGGCTGGTCGTTGAGCCGTATTTTGCCACCGCGGTACTGGGCGGAAATCTGGTGCTTCGCGCGGGCAACGCGGACCGTAAACAGGACATTCTGCCGAAACTGGCGGAAGGCGAATTGATGCTGGCCTTTGCCTATGCGGAACGGCAGGCACGCTACGACCTGTTCGACGTGGAAACCACGGCCGTGCGGGACGGGGACGGTTACGTGCTGAACGGCGCCAAGGGCGTCGTCTGCCACGCCGCCAGTGCCGACTGGATCATCGTCTCCGCGCGGACCGCCGGCGCCTCGCGGGACCGGGACGGTATCACGCTGTTCCTGGTTGAAAACAACGCACCGGGCCTGGCACGCCGGGATTACCCGACCGTTGACGGGCTGCGCGCTTCGGAACTGGCGTTTGACGGGGTTCGGGTTGGCGCGGATGCGGTTCTGGGCGAGGTCGATAACGGGTTGGCGCTGATCGAAGGGGTGGCCGAACAGGCGATTGCCGCGCTGGCGGCGGAAGCGGTCGGCTGCATGGATGTCCTGCTGGAATCGACCAACGAATACCTGAAGACACGGCAGCAGTTCGGCCAGCCGATCGGCAAATTCCAGGTCATCCAGCACCGCATGGCGGATATGTTCATCGCCTACGAGGAAGCGCGTTCGATGTGTTACGTCGCAACGATGCGGCTGGCCGACCCGGATCCGGAACTGCGTGCCAAGACGGCGTCCGCCGCCAAGGTCCAGATCGGCAAGAGTGCCCGGTTTGTCGGCCAGCAATCCGTGCAGTTGCATGGCGGCATGGGGATGACCGACGAGCTGAATATCGGACATTACTTCAAGCGCCTGACGATGATCGATACGATGTTCGGCGACCAGAACCATCATCTGAAGCGATACGCCGCGTTCCGCTAACCGCGCGGCGATGCTTCCCGGGGAAGGCCCTATGAGCGAGAGCGATTCCGAAGAACCGGTATATGACGCGCCGGAATTTGATGAACCTGTAACAGGCGATACCGACGATCTGGAGTGGATTTCCGTCCGCGCGCTGGACGGCACGGGGCGCGCAACCGTCGTCGATGCCGGGGCCTATCTGCGCGGCGAACTGACGGCGCCCCTTTTCTGGGTACAGGTTGACCGGAATTACCCGGCGGTCCATCGCTGGCTGCGGGACGAATCGGGCCTTTCCGATGTTGCGACCCAGGGGTTGCTGGCGGAAGAATCGCGACCGCGCTGTCTTTCCTATGACGGTGGCGTTCTGCTGAACCTGCGCGGGGTAAACCTGAACCCGGGCGCGGATCCTTCCGACATGGTGTCAATCCGCATCTGGGCGGATGCGGATCGCGTGATCACGGTGCGCCGTCGCAACCTGCGGGCGGTTCGGGATGTTGAGGAAAACCTTGAAGTCGGCGTCGGCCCGCATACCGCCTCGGAATTTCTCGTTGCCATCACCGACCGGCTGACCGAACGTATGAGCCAGGTCATCAATGACCTGAATGACCAGGTTGACCAGCTGGAGGTGGATCTGCTGTCAGAGGAACCGGATGACCTGCGCGCCAGTCTGCGCAACCTGCGCCGTGAATCAATCGGATTGCGCCGTTTCATCGCGCCCCAGAGGGACGCCATGGCGGCGCTGACGGGAGAGGCCGTCGACTGGCTGGACCCGGTGGACCGGCAATTGCTGCGCGGTGTGGCCGACCGCCTGATCCGCTATCTGGAGGATCTCGATATCGCGCGGGAGAAGGCAACCTTCGTGCAGGATGAAATGAGCAGCAACCTGAACGAGCAGATGAACAAGAACATGTATGTCATCTCCGTCGTCGCCGGCATTTTTCTGCCACTGACGGTGATTACCGGGCTGCTGGGGATCAACGTCGCCGGGATACCCGGCTCCGAATGGCCCTGGGCTTTCGCGGCCGTGACGTTATTGCTCGTGGCTGTGGTCGCCGGCGAGCTGCTGCTGCTGCGCCGCCTGCACTGGTTCTGATCAGGCGTTCAGGCGATATATGCGCGCCGCCGTGTCATGGAACAGGGCCGCTTTTTCCGCCGCCGAATATCCCGAGGCCAGCCGCTTGAACGCATTCCACAGGATATTGTAGCTGCAGCTCACGACATCGACCGGGAAGTTGGATTCGAACATGCAACGGTCGGTCCCGAACCTCTCGATCGTGAATTCGTACCAGGGGCGTGTGGCATCAGCCAGTTCCCGGCTGGAAGGTGGCTTTGGACGGTCGTGCCAGCCGTATCCGTTCAGCACCATGTTGACCCCGCCCAGCTTGGCGACGACGTTCGGGCAGCGGGCGAGCTCCGCCACGTCTTTCTGCCATGTTGCATATATCTCGTCGCGTTTGCCCGCATAGGGGCCGACCCCCACGGGTCCGCCGAAATGATTGAAGATAATCGTTGTGTCCGGAAAGGCGCGGGCAAGGTCGGTCAGTTCGGGAATCTGCGGATGGAAGCACCAGCCCTCGAAGGTCAGGCCGCGCGGCGCCAGTTCGGCAAAGCCGCGGCGGAAGGCGTCCATACCGAAAAGCCCCTGCATCGGCGGCGTCGTCGGGTCGGCCCGGGGATTGTTGACCTCGTCGCTGGCGTCCCAGGAGCCGCCATGGCGGATTCCTTTCAGCCGACCGTTTCC
>CAXBEC010000451.1:0-3322 GCA_963974145.1 uncultured Alphaproteobacteria bacterium
CGGCATGGCGCAGCCCCAAGGACCGGGACATGGATGCGATTTGCGACATGGTCCGCGGCGTCCGCGAACTTGGCATGGAAACCTGCGTGACCCTGGGCATGCTGACACCGGACCAGACCGAAAAACTGCGCGAGGCCGGGCTCGATTATTACAACCACAACCTGGATACTTCGGAAGAATTCTACGGCGAAATCATCACGACACGGACCTATCAGGACCGCCTGGATACGCTGGGCCATGTGCGTGACGCGGGCATCAATGTCTGCTGTGGCGGTATCGTGGGTATGGGCGAGCAGCGCGAGGATCGCGTCGGCATGCTGACAACACTGGCGACCCTGCCGAAACATCCGGAAAGCGTTCCGATCAATATGCTGGTCCGGGTCGAAGGCACGCCCGTTGACGATGAAGCCGACCTCGACCCGCTGGAGTTTGTCCGCATGATCGCGACCGCGCGCATTGTCATGCCTGAATCCATGGTGCGCCTGTCTGCCGGCCGCGAAACCATGACGGATGAATTGCAGGCCTTGTGCTTCCTCGCCGGGGCGAATTCGATATTCGTGGGCCCAAAACTGCTGACCACGGACAATCCCGAACGCGACCGTGATGAAGCCCTGTTCGATCGACTGGGCATTTCACCTATGCCTCTTTAGGTGTCTGCCCTGACGAATTCCGCCGGACAGCTCTGGCTACCCTATACCCAGATGCAAACCGTGCCGCCGCCCTTGCCGGTGGCATCGACCGACGGCGCGCATATCGTGCTGGCTGACGGGCGGCGGCTGGTCGATGGGGTCTCCTCATGGTGGACGGCCTGCCACGGTTATAACCATCCGCATATCCGGGCGGCCGTGCAGGATCAGCTGGCGGTCATGCCGCATGTTATGTTCGGCGGGCTGGTGCATGAACCCGCGCGCAGGCTGGCCGATCGCCTTGCGGCCCTGCTGCCGGGAGACCTGAACCGGGTGTTCTTTTCCGATTCGGGGTCGGTATCGGTCGAAATCGCCATGAAGATGGCGCTGCAGTATTTCATTAACCGCGGCGAGACGGGGCGCCGCAGGTTCATCGCCTTCGAGGGTGCCTATCATGGTGACACGATCGGCGCGATGTCGGTCTGCGACCCCGAAGAAGGCATGCATTCGCTGTTCACGGGGCTGCTGCCGGAGCAGCATGTTATCCCCCTGCCCCGGACAGATTCCGAATTCGCCGCGTTCGATTCGTTCCTGGCTGATCATGCAGGCGAATGCGCCGGTGTCATCATGGAACCGCTGGTACAGGGTGCGGGCGGGATGAAGTTCCATACCCCGGAGGTTCTGGCAGCGATTCATACGCGAGCGCAGGACAAGGGCCTGTTGTTCATCCTTGATGAAATCATGACCGGATTCGGCCGCACCGGATCGATGTTCGCCTGCGAGCAGGCGGGCGTCATCCCCGACATCATGACGCTCTCCAAGGCCCTCACCGGCGGGACAATGGCGCTGGCGGCAACGGTGGCAAGCGAAAAGGTATTCGAAGCCTTTTTGTCCGACGATCCTGGCGCGGCGCTGATGCACGGGCCAACCTATATGGCCAATCCGCTGGCCTGTGCCGCGGCGAATGCCTCACTGGACCTGTTCGAAACCGAACCGCGACTGGCGCAGGTCGCCGCAATCGGGTCCCATTTCGATACCGCCCTGGAACCCTGCCGGGGCCTGCCGGGCGTGGTTGATGTGCGCGTCAAGGGCGCCATCGGCGTTGTGCAGCTGGAGGACCTGAAAGCCAATGACTGGCTGAAAGCACGATTCGTCGAGGAAGGTGTCTGGATCCGGCCCTTTGGCGATATCGTCTACCTGATGCCTCCCTTCGTTGTCAGCGAACCCGAACTGGCGCAGCTAACCGGTGCGGTTGTGAAGGTCGTGCGGGAATGGTCGCGGCAGCGATAACGCCACCGCGACATTTTCCCGTTATCAGAAGGTTGTCTTGTTGGTCTTGTCGAGAACATGTTCGCGATATGCCGAGCGTTCGCAAAGGCGCGCGTACCAGGCCTCGACATTCGGATGCGACGGTCGAAGTCCCTCCGGCGTCCAGGTCATCCAGCGATGGGTCAGCGCACCCGCCGGAATGTCGCCAATGGTGAGCTTGTCGCCGCAGATGTAATCCCTGCCTTCGAGCTGTTTGTCGAGGATATCATACCAGGGTATGGATTTTTTTACCGCCTCCTCGACCTTCTTGATGTCACGCTGCTCGGCCGGCAGGCGAAAGAAGTAGTCCAGATATACGCCGTTGAAACCGGCCATATTCAGCGAACTCCAGTCCATCCAGCGATCCGCATCGGCCCGGGCGCGCAGGTCTTCGGGATACAGGTCGCCCTGGCTGTATTTGGCGGACAGGTAGCGGATGACCGCCCCGGATTCCCATACGCACCAGCCATCCTCTTCCTCAATCGTCGGCAGGCGACCATTGGGATTCTTGGCGCGGTATGCCGGATCGTCATTGCCGCCGAACTTGCCGCCCCAGTCGATGCGCTCGTATTCAATGCCAAGTTCGCCGATGCACCACATGGCCTTGATCACATTGGAACCATCAGGCCTTCCCCACACTTTTATCATTTAGCGTTCCTCCCGGAGTCATTTTTGAATTCTGCACCTACCTTACCGTAAGACGTATTCCCGCCAATCGGTTTTTATCCTTCGATCGGTAACCGGCCTTGTCCCCGGCAGGGTCGCGGCCTTAGTCTTCCATAAGATTGACAAAAAAACGGGAGGCATCGCCATGGCGGACAACAAGGTTATTATTTCATGCGCTATCACAGGCGCGATCCATACGCCGACCATGTCGGAAGGCCTGCCGATCACGCCGGACGAAATCGCCGAACAGAGCATCGCGGCATGGGAAGCGGGCGCAGCCATTCTGCACCTGCATGCAAGAGACCCCGAAACCGGCGAGCCGACGCCCGATCCCGACGTCTTCATGAAATTCCTGCCGCGGATCAAGCAGAACACCGATGCTGTCATCAACATCACAACGGGTGGCGGGCTGAAAATGTCGCTGGAAGAACGCCTCGCTGCGCCGATGCGCGCGAAGCCGGAAATGTGCTCGCTCAACACTTTCAGGAATATAGAATACACCCTTAAAAACCTAGGGGAAGAACACGGCACGCGGTTCGAACATGAATGCTATGACATTGGCCATTTGTACAACGTCGCGCATTTTGTCGATCGCGGATTGCTGAAGCCGCCATTTTTCATTCAGTCCATTTTCGGCATCCTTGGTGGAATCGGGGCGGATATCGACAATGTGTTGTTCATGAAGCGGACAGCGGACCGGCTTTTCGGCACGGATTATGTCT
>CAXBEC010000452.1:0-3293 GCA_963974145.1 uncultured Alphaproteobacteria bacterium
TCGAAGGCCCCTGGCTGGCGGAACGCTACGCCGCTGTCGGCGGCTTCATTGAACAGAATCCGCAAAGCGCCGAAGACACCGTGCGCCGGGTCATTCTGGGATCGGCCCGATTTACCGCCGCGGAGGCCTTTGAGTCCGTCCACAGGCTGAAGGAAAACGTCCAGGCGATGCGTCGGTCGCTGGCCGGTACCGATGTCCTTGTCGTGCCGACCGTCGGCACCGTCTACACGATCGATGCGGTACGCGCCGATCCCTTTGCCACCAACGCGACCAACGGGCGCTACACCAATTTCGTCAACATGGCCGACATGGCCGCCATTGCCGTCCCGAACGGATTCCTGCCATCGGGAATCCCCATGGGTGTCAGCTTCGTGGGACCGGCCTTCAGTGAAACCCTGCTGGCAGAGACGGCCGGCGCCTTCCATCGCGCCCGGGTCGGCACGCTTGGCGCCACCGGGACAAAGCATCCGGAACCGGTATTGGCCTGATCGCCGCGAATACGGCTTCAGGACCGGTCAGCGCCCCTGGTCTGCTGTTCGAAGGCGCGCAGGCTTTCCGTCCGGATCAGATCCATGCATTGACGCTTCAGCGCCACGAAGGCAGCGTCCAGGGTCATTTCGGCGGCGCGCGGCCGGGGCAGGTCCACGGTGATTTCGCGAATGATCCGGCCGGGGCTGGCGCTCATGACGACGATCCGGTCGGCCAGGAAAATCGCCTCGTCGATATCATGGGTCACGAAAACCACGGTCGGCCTGACCTCACCCCAGATCTGCAGCAGACTTTCCTGCATCATCAACCGGGTCTGCGCATCCAGCGCACCGAACGGCTCATCCATCAGCAGCACACTGGGCGTGTTTGCAAGCGCGCGGGCAATCGCCGTACGCTGCTGCATGCCGCCGGACAGGGTCTGCGGGCGGCTTTCCGCGAAGGCGGAGAGACCCACCATCTCCAGCAAGCCGTCGGCGATGTCATTGGCCTCGGCGTCGCTCCTGCCATGCATCCGGGGCCCGTGCGCCACATTGGCCCGGACATTCTTCCACGGAAACAGGGTCGGCTGCTGAAACACCATGCCGCGATCGGCGCCGGGCCCCTCGATGGGCATGCCGTCCAGGGTAACCGTCCCCTCGGTGGGAAACTCGAAACCGGCGATGGCGTTCATGACCGTGGACTTGCCGCAGCCGGACGGTCCGACGATACACAGGAATTCGCCGGCCGGAATTTCCGTCGACACCCTATCGACGGCAATAAACTGGTCCGGCCCTTCGCCGAAGATAACGCTCATATCGCGGATCGCGATGTGCCCCCGTTCGCGGGCGGGGATATCCTGCCTGTCATCCTTGTGCACGTTTCCCCCGTCCATCACTGCCACCATACGATCCGGTCCGCGACCATTGAAAAAATCTTGTCCGCCGCAAAGGCGATAATACCGAGCATGACCAGCCCCCCCATCATCTGTCCCATCTGCAGGTTCTGCTGGGCGATATCGATCCGATAGGCCAGCCCGGCGAAGGTTCCCGCCAGTTCCGCCGCGACCAGCGTGTAGAAGGATATGCCGACCGATGTCCGCAGGCCGACGAATATATAGGGCAGTGAGCCGGGCAGCAGCACCTCGCGCAGCATCCGGCGTTCCGGCGTTCCCAGGGTCCGCGCCGCGCGGACCAGCTTTTCATCGACCCGCTGGACACCCAGATGCGCCGCGATCCAGACCGTGAAAAACACGCCCCAGAAAACCAGAAAATACTTGCCGAGTTCGCCAAGTCCGAACCACAGGATCACGATCGGCACGAAGGCGATTGGCGGGATCGGCCGCAACAGCTGGAACACCGGGCCCAGCAGATTGGCGGCGAACACGTAGCGCCCGGTCACGATGCCCACAAGGATGCCGCTGGCCGCGCCGGCCACAAAGCCGACCACGACGCGCGACAGGCTCATGGCGAAATCGATCAGTAACTGGCCGCTGCTGAGCCAGTTCAGCATGGCCACGGCAACCGTGCTGGGCGGCGGGAACAGGATCACATTGACGATTCCCGAGCGCGATATGATTTCCCACCCGCACAGGAACAGCGGCACCGAAAGCGCCAGGACGAAGCGATTCAATCGCTCCGTCCGGCCTTTCGATCCCTTTCTGGACCCTGCCTTCGGGTCTTCTGTTGATTGTTCGGACATCGCCGCTGGCTCAATATCCCGGGAGCATGACACGGTCGGGAGCGATTTCGCGCAACGGCCCCGGATCGATCACCGTCATGAAGTCGGGCATAACCGCACCCGGCGGATGGTTACCGGAATCGAGCCGCCAGGCGGCATGGGCCGTCAGCACGTCGATCTGGCGCTGGTCGAGAACCACGTTGTAGACGTAATCCTTCCAGAGCGCAGCCAGCGTTTCGCGCTTCATGCCCACGACTGTCGCGATAGTCGTGATCGCATCCTCCTCGTTGGCCTTCATCCAGGCTTCGGCGTCCAGCATCGCGGTCAGGAAAGCCTTTACCAGTGCGGGGTTTTCCTTCAGGTAGTCCTTCATCACGACGATATTGAAGGTTTCGGAATAAACACCCGAGGTATCGATCTGGGATACATCATCGCCCAGCGCTTTCTTGCCGTTGGCGACATGCGGTTCCCAAGTGTTGTAGGCGTCGATATCACCCGCGGAGAGCGCCGGGATCATGTCCTGCGGCCGCAGATTGGTGAGCGTGACGTCGTCCTTCGTCAGCCCTGCCTTCTTCAGCAGTGCCATCGTATAGACCTCGCTGCCTGTCCCGGCCGTAAAGGCCAGTTTCTTGCCCTTAAGGTCCGCGGCGGTCGTGATGCCGGCCGCCTTGCGGGTCAGGGTCTTCAGGTCCGAATATTCCATCCGCGCCAGGAAGGCGATGGGCTGTTTCGACATGGCTGCCGCCGTTGTCGGCGCCTCGGCCGTCGTCGCAATCTCCGCGGCACCGCCCAGCACTGCGTTCAGACATTGCTTGCCGGATGTGAAGTTACTGACCGTGATATCCAGTCCGTGCTTTTCGAAAATCCCCTTGGCCTGGGCGATGATTGTGACGCCGGAAATCGGCGACAGATTCTGCGCCAGGGTTGCCTCGAATTCAGCGGCGCCGGCCTGCATGCCGCCCGCCCCCGCGAGGAACGCAACAGCGACCCCGCCTGTTACCAGTCTGCGAATGTTCATGGTACCTCCTGTCTGTGCCGCCTTCGCCGCCGGGCGAAGTGCAATCCAACCGGGCGCTTTTGATCAGCCAATGCCAGCGGGAAGCGGCGCCAATGGAAAGGCTGGCGAACTACCACCGGATATGTCGGGG
>CAXBEC010000453.1:0-3280 GCA_963974145.1 uncultured Alphaproteobacteria bacterium
CGGCAGTCGCGCGCCTTTGGCCTGTTCTACACGCTTGGGTCCGCCTGCGGTATTATGGCACCTCTCGGGTATGGTTTGCTCGGCGATATCATCGGCATCCCGGTGACCATTACGGTTGTCGGCTGCGTCATTTTCCTGACCCTGCCGCTCTGCGTCCTGCTGCGCCCGTCGATCACGCGCGTGCGGGTCAGTCCAGCCTGAACCCGTGTGAATTCAGGAAAGCCTTGAAACCCGCGCGTTCCGGCAGCGACAGCTGACGGGTCACGTTCTCCGACCAGCCGCAGAAGTCGAGCACGCCGTATTTGTCCGTATGACGCTGCTTTTCCGGCGGGATGGCATAGATGTCGTGCCGACGTTTGTCATAGGCGTCGGTTTCCGCTTCCAGGTTGGAATCGTCGTATTTATCGCGATGGATGACATTGGCCGGCGGCTGGCGCATGGAAATGAACCCCGGCACCGCGGGCCATCCGACCGTGAGGCCGCAGATCGGAAAGACGCCGTCCGGCAGCCCCAGCAATTCGCACATCAGTTCGATCCGGTTACGGACCCCGCTGATCGGACAGCAGCCGAGCCCGACCGATTCGGCCGCGATGATGAAGCTCTGCATGGCGAGCGCCGCATCGATACAGCCGTTCATGAAGGTGTCGATATTGTCGTTCTGGTAATCATGTCCCCGAATCTTCGCCAGTTGCCGGATACGGCGGTTATCGGCGCAGAACATCAGGAAAACCGGCGCCTTGCCCTCCCAGTCGCCAATGACCTCGCGTGATTTCGGATCCGTGACGACGATGATAGAATACTGCTGCAGGTCGGATTTTGCCGGGGCAGACTGCGCGCAGGCCAGCAGGACATCCAGCAGGTCATCGGACACCGGCTCATCCTTGTAGCGCCGGATGGAACGGCGGTTGAGGATATCCGCGACGGTGCCCTCGGCCTTCATATCCTTGCCGATATCTTTCTCAATGCCGAAACGGGCCTTGTACAGTTCCGCGATCGTCTTCATGTCGAATTCTCTCCCATGCCGGTATCCGAAGGTTCCGCTGATAGGTCATAGCACCTGCCCCAACGATTGCGCGAGGTTTGACCGGTGGCTAGTCTAGGGCATCATTAAAGGGGGGAGACACCATGAAAATCAAATCCGTCACCGCGACCTGGCTGCACGTTCCCATCCCTCCGGAGCGCCAGCACGTTACCGATTTCGGACGGATCTCATCCTTCGATACGACCCTGGTACGCATCGAAACCGAATGCGGCCTGGTCGGCCATGGCGAGGCGAAGGCCGCAGTGGGCAGCGCCAGCACCAACCACGCGCTGGGCACGATTATCGAAAAGGAACTTGCGCCGCTGCTGATCGGCGAGGATCCGCGCGACATCTCCCGGCTGTGGGACGTTATGTATAACGGCTCCCGCGCCCATTTCGCGTTGGACCGCGGCCATGTTTTCCCGGTGCTGGGGCGACAGGGGCTGAATGTCTGCGGTATTGCCGGTATCGACATGGCGCTGTGGGATATCCTGGGCAAGTCGCTGAACGCGCCGGTTTGGCGGCTTCTCGGCGGGCGGCGGCACGAACGGATGCCCGCCTATGCGTCGGGCGGCTGGGCGCCGGCGGACCGGATCGCAGACGAACTGCAGGGCTTCATCAACAGCGGCAATTTCAAGGCGGTGAAAATGCGCGTCGGGGCCGGGGATGGCGAGGTAAAAAACTCCATCGCCCGCGTCCGCGCCGCGCGCAAGGGGTTGGGCGACGATATCGATATCATGTGCGATGCACATGGCACGATGAATGTCGCCGAAGCCAAGCGTTTCTGCCGGGGGGTTGCGGATTGCGATATCGCCTGGTTCGAGGAACCGGTAACGGCGGATGACAAGGTCGGACTCGCTGAAATCCGCGCCTGTACCGATATTCCCATCGCGACGGGCGAAAGCGAGTTTACCCGTTTTGATTTTCGTGACCTGGCGATCTTGCGGGCGGCGGATATCTTCCAGCCGGACCTCGCCATTGCCGGCGGGATTACCGAGGCGATGCGGATCGAGGCCATCGCCAGCGCGCACCAGATTCGCTTTGCGGCGCATCTCTGGGGCGGGGCGCTGGCCTTTGCCGCCGGGTTGCAGGTCTCTGCGGTTGCCTCCACGGCGTTCATCCTGGAATATTCGCTGGGCGCGAACCCGATCCTGCGCGAACTGGCGGTCGAGGATTTCGTCGCCGTGGACGGCTATATCGACATCCCGGACCGCCCGGGGCTGGGCGTGACGGTCGATTATGACTTCGTGAACCGGGTTGCCGTCAGGTCATAATGTTCGGCGCCGGGTTTCCCGGTGCAGAATGTAAAGCCCGCTGGCGATCACGAATCCGCCGCCGACGAGGATGAACTGGTCGGGCACCGTGCCCCAGATGAAATAACCCAGGGCGACGGCCCAGATCACGGCGGAATATTTGAACGGGGAAACCAGCGCCGCTTCGGCGACCCGAAACGCCTCGACCATCAGGATATGGGCGACCCCGCTGAGGATCCCCGCAAAGGCCAGCAGCGACAGGTCGACCCAGCCGACCGCGACCCAGCCAAAAGGGATGGTCAGCAGGCCGACGATAACCAGCCCCAGCGTCGACCACACCATGATGGCGTTGGTGCTTTCGGTTGCGCTGATTCGGCGGGTAGCAATATCCCGGAACGTGGAAAACAGCGCCGCGACGATTGGCACCAGGGCCAGGGGCTGTATCGCCTCCGGTGTCGGGCGCATCATGATGACAACGCCGATGAACCCGACCATCACGGCGGCCCAGCGCCGCCAGCCGATATGTTCGCCCAGCATGGTGGGGGCCAGCGCGGTGACGAACAGCGGTCCCGCAAACAGCAGCGTCGCCGCATCGGCCAGCGGCAGCAGGATCATGGAGGTCGCGATCAGGGTCGTGGAGCCGATATAAAAGAACACCCGGATCGACAGACCGCGCCGGTCATGGACGCGCAGGCTGGCCAGTCCGCCGGTCCGCGCCGCGAGGAGGCCGACCGGGATAAACATGAATATGGCCCGCAGACAGACGATCTGCCAAACAGGGAATGTGTCGCCCAGCCATTTCGTCGCCGCGTCGGACAGTGTCAGCAGCAGCAGCGCCAGTACCATATAGGCAATGCCGCGCAGCGACGATTGCGGTCCCCGTGATGTCATCGACGGGCCACCTGTCGGGGCTGGAAAAGCCGGGATTTTTGGGTCATTTAGGGGTTTCCCTCAAACTAGCTCTTGATCTGTATAAGCATGCGCATTAAGTCCCCTTAGCACTCTG
>CAXBEC010000454.1:0-3279 GCA_963974145.1 uncultured Alphaproteobacteria bacterium
TTCTTGCCGACGGATTCGAACCCGGCTGCCTCCAGCATGGGCTTCAGGTTCTTGCGCATTGTCCGGATGCTCCAGCCGATCGCATTGCCGTCCGTGATCGGGTCGATCCAGCATTTTTTGGCCTTGCCTTCCGGCGCGTAGATATAGCTGTGTTCCACATCGAAACAGTTGAACTGCAGCAACGCGGTATCCACACCATCAGCTTCGCCGCGGACGGTGATGATCACGCCCTGATCGGGGTGGCTGTGGATATTGCCATCCCACTGCTGTTGTTCGACCGTAAAGGTCACTGCACCGGCTTCGATGACTGGACTGCCTTTTCGCAACATGACAGGGCCCTCCTGAACAGGCTGAATGATATGTGTGAATGAAGTTGTAGCTGAACAGACACTACCAACCAATACGCTTGCAGATCAATATCCGGCGCGGGCGGACCGGCACCTTGACCCGGTACACCCGCGCCGGATGCTACTTAACCGAAGAGAAAGCCGTCGGCTGCAGGAAGGAATTCGCGACGCTCGCAACAATGGCGCCGTCCTTTTCCGTTTCGGCGCGCTTTTCATGCCATTCGGGATCGGCCTGGAAGGCGTTCCATTTCTTTTCACGGTCCGCCAGCGATTCCCATTCCAGCATGTAATAAAGATCCTGGTTGGAATCCCCGACCAGGACGGTCCAGAAACCGGCCTGTTTGATGCCATGCCGTTCCCAGATTTTCAGCGTGATCGTGTCGAAACGCTTCAGCAGCGCCGGCAGGCGGCCGGAAATGCAGTGGTAGACCCGTAATTCGTAGATCATATGTTTATCCCCCCGTTAAGAATTGGAACGCCAGGGCGTTGCGAACCGGTCACGAAACCGGCCCGCAACGCCGGCGGTTCAGCCGAGACCTTTTATGTCCGCCAGAACCTGATCCGGATGGTCGGCCGGCGTCACCTTGGCATAGGCTTTGGCGACAGTGCCGTCCGGTCCGATCAGTACCGATACCCGGGCCGCCTTCGCAGCGTCGGTTCCGGCTGCCGCGCCAAAGGCCACGGACGCCGATTTACCGGTATCGGTCAGCAGGTCGTATGGAAAGTCGAACTTTTCCCGAAACGCGCGGTTTGCGTCCGGTGCATCGAAACTAACGCCCAGAATGACGGCGTTGCAGTCGTTGAATTCCTGGATTCGATCACGGAACCCTTTGCCTTCAACTGTTCAGCCGGGTGTGTCGGCTTTTGGATACCACCACAGAAGCACGTATTTGCCGGCAAAATCGTCCAGCGATACCGTGGCTCCGTCCTGGTTGGTCATGGAAAAGGCGGGCGCCTTTCCCCCTTCCGCTATCATCGGCATGGTTTCCCCTTTTGGTTACTCATGGTGACTTGCAGGATGATCGTACATCACACGCTTTGCCGGTAAAAGAGAGCGGGGCCGATAAACCGCGATTGGCGGCGGGAAACACATCGTAGTTGGGCCGGTCTGCCCGCGACGGCTGATCATAACTGGAAAGCGGGGCGCGGAGACCACAAATGAGTAATGTCTGAGATATCACTTGCGCCGGTGGCGGGGAGCCATACACTCCCGGCTACCGTCCGACACGACCTTTCGCCGGAGCAGAACGACATGAAACGATCGAGATCCCTGAAACTGGCCCTGATGGGCGCAAGCGCCCTGAGCCTGGCCGCCTGCGACAATCCGGAAAATGTGGCAATTTTCGAAAGTGTCGAGCAGTGCCAGAACGAAGCCGGGTTCGACCGCGAAACCTGTGAGGCGAATTTCAAACAGGCCGAGGCGGAACATGTCCGTGTGGCGCCCAAATATACCTCCGCCGCCGATTGCGAAGCGGATTTCGGCGCGGCGCAATGTGAGATCGCACCCCAGACCACGCAGAACGGCGGCTCTGTCTTCATGCCCCTGATGATGGGCTACATGATGGGCAGCATGATGAGCAATTCATCGCGCGTCGCCACGCAGCCGCTGTATCGCTCAAGGGACGACCGGTCCAATTTCCGCACCGGTGACAACCAGAAGGTTGCCGGCAAGACCGGCATCACCAAGGTGCCGTCACAGGTGGCCAAGGCGCCGACCACGAAGACCAGTACCATCCGCCGGAACGGTTTCGGCGCTTCCGCCCGCGCGGTCACGGGAAGGACCCGCAGCTTCGGCGGCTGACGGCCCTCCTCATGCAGCGGATTTCCATTACGGCGCGTGACGACTGGCAGGCGCAGGCCGAAGCTCTTGGCTTCGGTTTTCACACTATGTATGGCGCGGCCTACTGGGACGAAACCGCCTGCTATCGCTTCACCCTGCAACAGATTGAAGACGATATCGAGGACCCGAGCGGGGAAATCGAGAAAATGTGCTTTCAGGTGGTCGAGCGCGCCATCAATAGCGAAGAGATCATGGCGAAACTGGCGATCCCGGAAAGCTTCCGGGATTACGTCCGCAACAGCTGGCTGAACCGGGAACGCAACCTGTATGGCCGGCTGGATCTGTCCTATGACGGCAGCGGACCGGCAAAACTTCTGGAATACAACGCCGACACGCCGACCTCCCTTTATGAAAGCGCCGCCTTCCAGTGGCTCTGGCTGGAACAGGCCATGGAGCGCGGGATCGTCCCGACCGGCTGCGACCAATTCAATTCCATCCATGAACGCATGATCGAGGCCTTCAGCAATTTCGGCATCGAAGGGCGCCTGCATCTGGCCTCCTGCAAGGACACGCCCGAAGACGAAGGCACCGTTCGTTATATCGAGGAATGCGCCGTGCAGGCCGGGCTGGAAACCGCCTTCCTGCATATGGAAGATATCGGCATCGATGCCGACGGCCATTTCACGGATCTGGACGACATGGGCATCGCCACCCTGTTCAAGCTGTATCCCTGGGAATGGATCATGACCGACGATTTCGGCCAGTCGGTCCCCGGCAGCGGCGTCACCTTCATCGAACCGGCCTGGAAGGCGATCCTGGCCAACAAGGGATTGCTGCCGCTGTTATGGGAAATGTTCGAGGGGCACCCGAACCTGCTGCCCGCCTATTTCGCCGATGATCCACGCGCCGGCGACATAAAAGGCGGCTATGTCCGCAAGCCGCTTTTTTCGCGCGAAGGCGGCAATATCGAAATGATCCGCCCCGGTGAAGACCCCCTGTCCGTGGACGGGCCCTATGGCAAAGAGGGCTTCATCGTCCAGGCCCTGCATCCGCTCCCGGTCTTCGAGGGGAATCATACGGTCATCGGATCATGGCTTGTCGCCAGCCAGCCCTGCGGCATCGGCATCCGGGAAGACGATTCGCCGATCACCA
>CAXBEC010000455.1:0-3268 GCA_963974145.1 uncultured Alphaproteobacteria bacterium
TGGATATCCTGTTCTATGGTGACGAGGCGGTTGATCTGCCAGGACTCACCGTGCCGCATCCCCGCATCGCGGAACGTCGTTTTGTCTTGCAGCCGTTAAACGATATCGCGCCGCAATTGCGCCATCCGGCAACGGGGCGAAGCGTGTCGGACATGCTGGCGGGGTTGCCTCCCGATGATGATGTGCGGCTGTTCGACGAAAGCGCTCAGAATTGATCCTCGGGAAGGGCGAGGATTGCGTCGTGCCCGTCGCAGATCGGAACGACCAGTGCTTCGGCCTGGGGCAGGATATTTTCCGCGTAGAATCGGGCGGTTACGATCTTCGCCCTGAGAAACTCCGTATCCCCGGCGCCACTTTCCAATGCCGCCTGTGCCGCGAGCGCACTGCGCGCCATCATCGCGCCGCCAGCGACGGTGCCGAATAACCGCAGATAAGGCGTTGCCCCGGCCAGCGCCCGTTCGGCACCTTCGCTGCCCTGTTCCAGAAGCCAGTCTGTCGACGTGCAAAGCGCCTGAAGTGCCCGGCCCAACTGGCTGCAGATCGCCTTGAAGGCGGAGTCCGGTGCCGCATCCAGCAATGCCAGCAGGGTATCGATTTCACCACAATAGGTTTTCGCGGCCTCGCCGCCATCGCGCAGCACCTTGCGGGTCAGCAGATCGATGGCCTGGATACCGTTGGTGCCTTCGTATATCGGGGCGATACGGGCATCGCGCAGATGCTGGACGGCGCCGGTTTCCTCGATATAGCCCATGCCCCCATGCACCTGTACGCCAAGCGAGGCAATCTCCACGCCAAGATCCGTACACCATGCCTTTACAATCGGAGTCATCAGTTCCAGCCGGACCTGCGCCCTGGTGCGGTCCGCAGGGTCATCGGCCCGACGGGACCTGTCCAGGCAGGCCACCGTATCCAGGGTAACCGCGCGCATCGCTTCCGTGCTGGCCTTCATGGTCAGCAGCATGCGCCGCACATCGGGATACCCGATGATCGTCCGCGGCGTACCGTCCGTTGCCCGGCCCTGAACCCGTTCACGGGCAAAATCCGCGGCCTGCTGATAGGCCCGTTCGGCAATCGCCAGCCCGGACAGGCCGACATTGATGCGGGCATTGTTCATCATCGTGAACATGCAGTTCAGCCCGCGGTTTTCCGTTCCCACCAGATAACCGATGGCGCCATCATTGTCTCCGTAGGACATGGCGCAGGTCGGCGATGCCTTGATCCCCAGCTTGTGTTCCAGGGATACGACGCGCAGGTCGTTGCGCGCCCCAAGCGAACCGTCATCATTGACGAGAAATTTCGGGACGATGAACAGTGAAATTCCCTTGGTCCCCGGTGGCGCGTCGGGGGTGCGAGCCAGCACCAGATGGACGATATTGTCCGTCATGTCGTGCTCGCCCCAGCTGATGAATATTTTCTGGCCCCGAATGCGGTAATGGTCGCCTTCGGGCGTCGCCTGGCAGCGCAGCGCACCGACGTCGGACCCTGCCTGCGGCTCGGTCAGGTTCATCGTTCCGGTCCATTCGCCGGATGTCAGTTTTTCGAGATACCGTGCCTTCTGGTCCGGGCTGGCATGCGTTTCGAGAAGGTCGACCGCGCCCCAGGTCAGCAGCGGGCACAGCGCCCAGGCGCTGTTGGCGGAAAACCACATTTCCTCGGCCGCCATGCCCACCAGCCAGGGCAGCCCCTGGCCGCCATTCGCAGGATCGAAGGGCAGGCTGTTCCAGCCGCCGTCGACGAAAGCCCGATAGGCGTCGGAAAATCCTTCTGCCGTGCGCACCATACCATTTTCCAGCACCGCGCCTTCCGTATCGCCGACCGTGTTCAGGGGCGCGAGGATGCTGCCGGCCAGCTTGCCGGATTCGTCGAGTACCGCATCCACCAGGTCTGCGCTGGCATCTTCACAGCCCGGCAATTCCTGTACCGCTTTCAACAGTCCAAGGTCGTGAAACAGGAACTTCATGTCCCGGATTGGCGCGTTGTAAGTACTCATGAATTGTCCGTTGTCTGATAATTCCGGTCTACAGCATCTTGCCAGGGTTCATGATCCCGTCAGGGTCCAGCGCTGATTTTACCCGGCGCATCATGTCCAGTTCCAGCGGCTGTTTGTAGCGGGCCATTTCGCGCAGCTTGAGCTGCCCGACACCGTGTTCGGCACTGAAAGAGCCGCCCATATCGACGACGATGTCGTACACATTCCGCGTAATGGCTTCCCGGTGCGACAGAAAGGTTTCGAGATCCATGTCCAGCGGTTGCGAGATGTTGTAATGGATATTGCCGTCGCCACAGTGCCCGAACGGCACAGGACGAGCGCCCGGGAGCACGTCCAGCACCGCTGCATTGGCGCGGCGGATAAAGGCCGGCACGCGGCTTACGCCGATGGAAATATCGTGCTTGATGCTGCCGCCCAGAAATTTCTGCGATTCAACGACGGCATCGCGGATACGCCAGAAATCGGCCCGCTGGCCTTCCGACTGGGCGATGGCGGCATCGTCGATTTCACCGGCTGCCAGCGCCTCCGACAACAATGTTTCCATGGCTTCGGCCATGTCGCCATCCGCATTGGCGCCGGACAGTTCGAACAGGGCGTAATCGTCGAATTTCCGGGTCAGCGGGTCACGAACGCCGGGAATATGCTTCACGGCGGCGGCAAAGGACCGATGGCAGATCAGTTCGAAGCTGGTCACGCGGTCGCCGCTGGCGGAACGCGCCCGCGCGAGCAGGTCCAGAGAGGCTTCCAGGTTGCGCAGGCCGACAAAGGCGGTCTGCACATCCTTCGGCCGCGGATAGAGTTTGCAGACTGCCGCGGTAATGATCCCCAGGGTACCTTCGCCGCCGATATACATCTGCTTCAGGTCATAGCCGGTATTGTCCTTGCGCAGTCGTTTCAGCCCGTTCCAGACACGGCCATCCGGCAGAACGACTTCGAGGCCCAGCACAAGGTCGCGGGCATTGCCGTAGCGCAGCACGTTCACGCCACCCGCATTGGTGGAAAGATTGCCGCCGATCTGGCAACTGCCTTCGGCGCTGAGGCTCAGCGGGAAGAGTCGGTCCTCCGCCGCCGCCGCGGCCTGGATATTGGCAAGGATACAGCCCGCCTCAACGGTAATTGTTGCATTCAGGGGATCGATGTCGCGGATCCGGTTCATCCGGCCCAGACTGATAATGATCGCGGAATCCGGGGCCATCGGGATGCCGGCGCCGACCAGGCCGGTATTGCCTCCTTGCGGTACCATGGCGATGCCGGCCCCGGCGCAGACTGCTACGACGG
>CAXBEC010000456.1:0-3262 GCA_963974145.1 uncultured Alphaproteobacteria bacterium
GCCGGGCAGGTGCAGCGCGCGGATGCCATTCCAGAGCGCCCACAGCAATCCACCGGAAAAACCGAGAAGAATGCCGGCATGCAGCCAGCCGGGCAGCATCGGCAGAAAATCGAGGAGCGCGACGAGCAAGAACAGCCCGGCCACCAGCACCGCCGGCCATAAAGCGGGCCATGCGCCCTCCCAGAACAGGGCCAGACAGGACAGGGCGATACGATATGCCCAGGTTTTACGCCAATCCTTCATGATGCCAGCATCCTTCGATCGGACGAAGATGCTGTATTATCACACGGATTGCTGCCATTCCGCCAGTGAATCAAGCTTCAACAATTCGTCATAACCGGGCCGGCGGCGGACAATGGCAAAGGCGTCATCGCGTACCAGCACCTCCGGCACCAGCAGGCGGGTATTGTAGGTCGATGCCATGACCGCGCCATAGGCGCCGGCGGACATGAAGGCCAGCAGGTCTTCCTGCCGGACCGCGGGCAAATCGCGGCCCCGCGCGAAAGTATCTCCGGTTTCGCAGATCGGCCCGACGATATCCGCGGGCGAAAGCCCGGCACCGGGCGCGGGTTGCCGCACCGGCAGGATCTGGTGATAGGCCTCGTACAGCGCCGGCCGGATCAGGTCATTCATGGCGGCATCGACGATAACGAAACGCCGGGCCTCTCCGGTTTTTTCATAGATCACGCTGGTGACCAGAATGCCGGAATTGCCGACCAGCGACCGGCCGGGCTCGAATATCAGCCGGCATCCCAGGTTCCCGGCCGTTTCCATGACCATCGCCGCATAGGCTTCGGGTGCCGGCGGCGCCTCGTCGTCATAGCGGATACCGAGCCCGCCACCGAGGTCGATACTGTCGATCGTATTGCCGTCCGCGCGCAGCGCCTGCACCAGTTCGGCGACATTCGTGAAGGCAGTGCGCATCGGCGCAAGGTCGGTCAGTTGCGAGCCGATATGCACCGCGACGGAGACCGGCCGAATTCCGGACATCGCCCGCGCCCGGGCGAAAATATCGAGGGCCCGGCCGATATCGATGCCAAACTTGTTCTCCGCCCGGCCGGTCGAGATCTTCTCATGGGTTTTCGCATCCACGTCCGGATTGACCCGGATACCGATTTCCACGGTCCGGCCGGCGGCCAGTTCGCCGATGACCGCCAGTTCCGGTTCGGATTCCACGTTGATCCGGTAAATGCCCTGGTCCAGTGCGAAGGCGAGTTCGCCCCGCGTCTTGCCGACGCCGGAGAAAACGATCCGTTCCGGCGGAATGCCCGCAGCAAGCGCGCGGCGCAATTCGCCTTCCGACACCACATCGGCACCGGACCCCAGCGCCGCCAGCGTCCGGATTACCGCGAGATTGGAATTCGCCTTTACCGAATAGCAGACCATGACGTCCTGCCCGTCGAACGCCCCGGTAAATTCCGTAAAGCGGCGGGTCAGCGCCGCACTGGAATAGCAATAGAACGGCGTGCCCACCGCCGCCGCGATATCGGGTATTGCCACAGCTTCGGCATGCAGGATGCCGTCGCGATAGTCGAATTCAGACATGCCGCATCCTTACCGGGGGTATTGGCGGGGAAAATCACTGTCGCGGCTGGGCGGCTTCGGGTCGCCCTTCTTGCCGCAGGCGCCCAGTGGCGCCGCCAGTGCGATTGTCAGCAGAAGGAGAACGAAAAAACGGCTCACAGGAATCGCTCCTTCGCGGCCGCGACGGCGGCGCGCACATTGGCGACGGCAGTACCGCCCTCGCTGGTGCGGCTGTTGATCGAGGATTCGACCGACAGGACCGAAAAGACCTCCTGCGTGATCCGCGGCTCGACCGACTGCATATCCGCCAGCGGCACATCGTCCAGCGCACAGCCCGCTTTCTCCGCCAGCCCGACAATGGCACCGGTCACGTGGTGGGCGTCCCGGAACGGCATGCCCAGCGCGCGGACCAGCCAGTCGGCGAGGTCGGTCGCGGTGGGATAGCCATGCGCCAGGGCCGCTTCCATCGCTTCCGGCATGACGGTCATATCGTCGATCATTCCCGCGGTCGCGGCTACCATGAGCGACAGGCTGTCCGCCGCATCGAAAACCGGTTCCTTGTCTTCCTGCATGTCCTTGCCATAGGCAAGCGGCAGCCCCTTGATGACCACCAGCAATCCCTGCAGCGCGCCGAAAATCCGGCCCGCCTTGGCCCGCGCGAGTTCGGCGGCGTCCGGGTTGCGTTTCTGCGGCATGATCGAGGAACCGGTCGAATAGGCATCCGACAGCTTGATGAACCCGAATTGCGGCGCGCACCACAGCACGAGTTCCTCAGCCTGACGCGAAATATGCGCCGCACAGATCGCCGCCGCCGCGAGGAATTCGATCGCGAAGTCCCGCGCGGATACCGCATCAAGCGAATTCGCCATCGGGCGGTCAAAGCCGAGCGCCTGCGCCGTCTGCCGGCGGTCGATGGGGAAGGATGTCCCCGCCAGCGCCGCGGCGCCGAGCGGCGATTCATTCAGCCGCTTGCGGCAATCCGCCAGCCGGCCCCGGTCGCGCCCGTACATTTCGACAAAGGCCAGCATGTGATGCCCGAACGTCACCGGCTGCGCCGACTGCAGATGGGTAAAGCCCGGCAGGGGCGTATCCGCATGCGCTTCCGCCTTGGCGATCAGCGCCTTCTGCAGGGCCGCAATCTGCGCGTCCAGCCCGTCAATCGCATCCCGCGTCCATAGCCGCAGGTCGGTCGCCACCTGGTCATTGCGGCTGCGCCCGGTATGCAGGCGGCCGGCGGCGTCGCCGATCATCTCGCGCAATCGTGACTCCACATTCATGTGGATGTCTTCCAGCGCGGTCTTGAATTCGAAGCGGCCGCTTTCGATTTCTGTCAGGATGGAGTCGAGCCCCGACATAATCGCATCGCCATCCGCCGGCGTAACGATGTTGTTGTCCACCAGCATGCGGCAATGCGCCTTCGACCCCGCGATATCCTGCGCGTATAATCGCTTGTCGAAACCGATGGAGGCGTTGATTTCCGACATGACCGCATCGGGCCCGGCGGCAAACCGCCCGCCCCACATGGCGTTTGCACTGGAGTCATTCCCGCTCATGACAGGCCGGCAGGGTAATCGATGAAAAAAATATGGTTCATTGCTGCAATCATTCTGGGTTTCGCCATCGCGGTGCCCGGCACAACCCGTCTGGGCATCGCCGCGCCGCCGCAGGACGGCTGGATGGCGCAATTTACCCGCAACGATCCATTACTTCCAGCGCCGGACGTCGATTTCCTGAACGC
>CAXBEC010000457.1:0-3255 GCA_963974145.1 uncultured Alphaproteobacteria bacterium
TGCCAGCGACGCATCAGTCATAATTGCCCCCGTGAATTTCCATACCAGATCCGTATGCAGGAGAGTGCCATGCAGCCGGGATTATTGTCCAGCACACCCCGTACCCCGCCGACCCTGTCCAATCGAAACCGGTGTCCCTAAAATAAACCGGGCAAGAGTGGAAAAACTGATATAGTGACCAATCATTATGCGAATATTGAGAGATTTTCCATATGGTAGATTTCACGCTTAACCGCACAGTCGAAGACCACGACAACGAACAATACGCTCTGGCCTATAATGCCGATGATATCGCGCGGCTGGAAAAAGACACGGCGCTTGGCGAGGCGTTTTCAGCGTGGCGAACACTGGCACCGGCCGCAGACAAGGCGCCACCTGCCGCTGCCTTCCGGGCATTTCTGAAAGGAACGCCGACGCTGGCCGCGCGGATTCACGCGGTACATTGCCTGGTATCAGGCGACACGTTTTCCCTCGACGACAAGGGCCGGGAGGCCCTGCGGCAGATCGGGATTGAAGGCCAGCTCGACCTTACGGCGCAGGCACTGAACAACCG
Organism: uncultured Alphaproteobacteria bacterium; assembly: GCA_963974145.1. Taxonomy (GTDB): domain Bacteria; phylum Pseudomonadota; class Alphaproteobacteria; order UBA8366; genus MarineAlpha4-Bin1. The sequence continues at coordinate 554 of CAXBEC010000457.1, forward strand.
GGCATTTGCCGGTTTCCTGTTTTTCGCCGGCAGCGGCACATCACCCAGCTATCAGCGGGTTTGCGAAATCAATAACGGCGTCCGGCGCGAATATGCGCGGCTTGCGCTGCCTGTTGACGACGGCAGCGGTTCACTGGCCTATTTCATGATCCGGCCCCTCAGCGCGGCGGAAACGCCCCTGGAGAAGATCACGGAACTGGCGGAGCTGAACGAAGCGGATGCTTGACACCAACGAACTGGAACGCGCCTTTTCCGAAGATGGCGCGGGCAACTGGACGCGCCGGATCCGCTATTCGCTGGACGAAGCGTTCCGGCGGGAGCGCGCCGCGGCCGGACACGGCATCAGCGCGCCGCGCCAGCTTATTGACGCATGGCGTGCCGGCACGGTTTCCGACGCATTCCTGACCCGGATGAGCCTGGCGGATGCGACAAAACCGTGGCTGGCGCGGGTCGATGTCACGGAAAACAGCCCGTGGCAGTATCGTTACACCCAGCACATGAGCAGCCCCTACGGGCATTTCCGGGGGGAAAGCCTGGCCGAAGTTACGGCCAGCCACCCCTTTCCCTCGCACGTCACCAGCGCCATGCTGGATTATCACAGCTGCAAGCAAACGCAGCAGCCGACCTATTTCGAAATCGAACAGGTCGTCGACGGAATTTACCGCGCCTATACAAGGCTGATGGTCCCCCTGCAGGGACGGCGCGGCAAACTCTCCGAAGTCGCCTATGCGATCCGGTACACGGCCGAACCATCATCGGTTCCAGAACCGGTGTGACTGCGGATCGTCGTCAGCATTTCCTGACGGCTCATGAAGGCGAGGTTCAGCTCCAACGGAACACCGTGCGGCGGCCATATATCGTTCATCAGCGGCCCCAGGTTACGGAACAGCGCCGAACGCGATGCCGCGCGCAGTTGCGGAGTCTGCCGGTAGAACGCCGCATACCAGTCCAGATCATAGTGCCGCAGCCCCAGCGCCCATGTAATCCGCGACATCGGCCGATACAGCCGGCGACCGCGCTGGCCCGGGTGAACATAGGCCCCGCCCCCGAACCCGATCCGGCCCGAGAGGTCCGGCACGTTGGGTCGCAGCGGAATCGGATCGATATGAACCAGCGGCCGGCGGTTCGAGATGATCCGCCATGTCATGATATCCTGCAGCAATGACCGGGTCTCGATCATCCGGAAGGCATGGCAGGCGACGATCTTGCCATGTTCCTCGATCCGGACCCAGAATCCGGCATCGCCCGGTATAAGGTTGCCGACAGGATCCTGTGTCCCAACCACCTTCTGGCTTTCCGGCTGGCTGGACAGCCAGTCCCGCCACGCCAGCAGGTCGTCATCCGTTTCGAGTTTCAATCCGCTTTCCGCAAAGCCATCGAGATTGAGACCGATAAAGCTTTGAATTTCGCGAATATCGTCGATGGTAAATGACGTCATTTGACGCTCCCCCTCTAAAGTTGATTGTCGGAGGAGCATTCATCAATAAGTCGAATCCGGGATCGACCAATTAGGGTATATTTTTATGTTTAATGCGCGATAAACCAAATATTAACTTTATATTTTAATAACTTATCGATTATTTTAGGTTCCGCCGGACAAAATCGCATAAGCCTCGATCTCGACCAGCAGTTCCGGACGAATCAGGGCACTGACGGCGACCATCGTGCTGGCCGGCCGGATCGCGGCGAACATTTCGCCATGCGCCCGTGCCACCTGGTCCGCCAGCGCCATGTCGGTGACATAGACGACGGTCCGCACCACATCTTCAGGTTTGGCGCCGGCCTCCGCCAGGGCGCGGACGATGATCGCCAATACCGCTTTCGCCTGTGCATAGATCAGATCGTGTTTGATTGGAATCGCCTCCGGCGATCCAAGCAGACACGTGAATCTGATCTATCTTATTGAAGATATAGCACCTTCACAGGTTTGAATGGAACCTGTTGCGGTTCCATTCAAACCTGATGTGCTATAGGCATCGGATCCCGGCGCCGTCGTGCCGGCCACATGGATGTGATCGCCAACCCGAACGGCGCGCGAATAACCGAAAACCGACTCGTAAGGCTGATCCGAAGAGATATTCTGCCGGGTCACTTCATGCCGGTGATACTGGCGGTGACTGAACGCGGGTCACGTGGCCCCCAGGAACCGTGCTCCACAGCCGTGAAGAAGTCCTGTACCGACTGATTGAACAGGTCCGGTTCCTCCAGATTACAGGCATGGCCGGTCAGCGGCAGGATGACCAGCCCCGAACTAGAAATCGACCGCTTCATCAGCAGCGCCGGTTCCAGGCAGGGTTCGTCCTCGTCGCCGGTGATGATCAGGGTCGGAACCGTCAGGTTTTTCATCGGTTCGACCAGGTTATACAGCGAGGGTCGTTCCGCCTGGACGCCGCGCATGGTGTTGGCGGAACCGAGCGCGGAATGTTCGGCCATGTTGCGGGCGAATTCGGCCCAGCCGCGCGGGTCCTTGTTCTGGTACTGCACGCGGGTCGGGCCGATGGTATAGCGCTCGGCGGTTTTCGGCATGCCGTCTTTTTCAAAGGCATCGGCGGTGGCCCGCGCTTCCGCCCGGAACTGGTCCTGCTTGTCCGCCTCCGCGCCATAGCCGCAGCCGCCAACCGTCAGCGACAGCGCCCGGTCCGGATGGTTCAATCCGAAATGCAGGGCACAGAAGCCGCCCATCGACAGCCCGACGATATGGG
>CAXBEC010000458.1:0-3232 GCA_963974145.1 uncultured Alphaproteobacteria bacterium
GGCCGCGAAATGGACCTGTTCCATATCCAGGAGGAAGCGGTCGGCAGCGTGTTCTGGCATCCGAAGGGCTGGGCGCTGTACCGGACCTGCGAGGAATACATGCGCCGCCGGCTGGAAAAGGGCGGCTACGGCGAGGTGAAGACGCCGCAGCTCGTTGACCGCACCTTATGGGAACGTTCGGGGCATTGGGAAAAGTTCCGCGAACATATGTTCACGGTCGAGGACGAGCACGAAAAAGTGCTGGCGCTGAAGCCGATGAACTGCCCCTGCCATGTGCAGATATTCCGGCAGGGGCTGAAAAGTTATCGCGACCTGCCGATCCGCATGGCCGAATTCGGATCCTGCCACCGCAACGAGCCGTCGGGCGCGCTGCACGGGATCATGCGCGTGCGCGCCTTCACGCAGGATGATGCGCATATCTTCTGCACCGAAGACCAGATCGTCTCCGAAACCGAGCGCTTCTGCGAATTGCTGCTGTCGGTCTATCGCGATTTCGGGTTCGACGATGTCGCGGTCAAGTTTTCCGACCGGCCGGAAGTCCGCGCCGGCGACGATGCGACCTGGGACCGGGCCGAAAAGGCGCTGACCGAGGCAACCGAGGCGGCGGGTCTAAAATATACGCTCAACCCCGGCGAAGGCGCGTTCTACGGGCCAAAGCTGGAATTCGTGCTGCGCGATACGATCGGCCGCGAATGGCAATGCGGCACGCTGCAGGTCGATTTCGTCCTGCCGGAACGGCTGGATGCGTCCTATATCGGCGAAGACAGTGCCCGGCACCGTCCCGTCATGCTGCATCGCGCGATTCTGGGCTCTTTCGAGCGTTTTATCGGCGTGCTGATTGAACATTACGCGGGCAGGATGCCGTTATGGCTGTCGCCGGTCCAGGTCGTCGTGGCGACGATTACCTCTGATGGCGATGAATACGCACAGGAGGTCGCCGAGGCCTGCCGGGCGGCCGGGCTGCGGGTGGAATCGGATTTGCGGAATGAGAAGATCAATTACAAGGTCCGCGAACATTCGCTCGCCAAAGTACCGGTGATGCTCGTTGTTGGTCAGCGTGAAGCCGAGGCACGGACTGTCGCGATACGAAGATTAGGCGGTAAAACGCAAGAAATTCTTGCACTTGACGCCGCGCTCAATACACTAATGGAAGAAGCGGCAATGCCTGTGTAGGCAGGCCGCCGCCGGTTACGGCCTGACGCGGGATCTGCGGCGGGTAAACCGGCAATTACTGGCAATAAAAACAGGAGGAATCTATAGCCCGTCCACCATTTAACGCCGCGCCGACGAAAAAGGGTCCGCGCGTCAACCGAGATATCGAATCCGCCAATATTCGCCTTGTCGATCAGGATGGCGAAATGATTGGCGTCGTTCCATTGATCGAAGGGCTCAATCGAGCCGATTCCGCCGGCCTTGATCTGGTTGAAATTTCACCGAATGCCGATCCGCCGGTCTGCAAGATCCTTGATTATGGCAAGTACAAGTATATTGCCCAGAAAAAGGCCAATGAAACCCGCAAGAAGCAGAAGATCATCGAGGTCAAAGAGATCAAGATGCGTCCGAACATCGACAAGCATGATTACGATGTGAAGATGCGGGCGATGGAAAAGTTTCTTGGCGAAGGGGACAAGGTCAAGGTGACCCTGCGCTTCCGCGGCCGTGAAATGGCGCATCAGGATCTGGGGCGTCAGGTTCTGGACAGGGTGCGCAAGGATTTCGACGAAACGGCCAAGGTCGAGCAGTTCCCGCAGATGGAGGGCCGCCAGATGATCATGGTCCTCGTGCCGAAGTAAGGCAGGGGACCGCGATCGGTTCCGCGGTCAGTTATCTAGAAATTTTGACATTCGCTGGCCAGGGTTTCCGTCCCGGAAGGCTTTGGCCAGCGAATCTATGCCTGCATGGATACCGTCATCGGTTGACATGCGCTCCCAGTCCCGCATGAGCTTCTTCTGCTGGCGCATGCCGACAGGGCCGTTTGCCATCATGCAGTCCACCGTTTCAGCAATCGCTTCGTCAAGTTCGGCTGCGGGAACGCAGCGTTCGATCATCCCCCAGTCCAGCGCCGTCGCCGCGTCGATGGCGTCGCCGCGATACAGGAACCACGATGTCCGGCCCCAACCGATCAGCCGCGGCAGCAAATTGGCTTCCACGACCGACGGCAGGTCGAACAGGACTTCCGGCATCGCGAAGCGGGCATTGTCAGAGGCGATGCGGATATCGCAACTGACGGCAACCTCCAGCCCCGCGCCCATGCAGGCGCCGTTGACCCGCGCAATAACCGGGACAGGCAGGTCCCGGATTGCCTTGTTTGCCCTGGTCAGGGCAGTGATATAGGTCCGGGCCGCGGCTTCATCGAAATGCCGTAATTCCTGCAGGTTCGCGCCCGCGATGAAGGAACGTTCGCCCTCACCGGTCAACACAGCAAGGCGCAAGGCGTCGTCGTTTGCGAGATCGCGGAAGACCGTTTCCATCTCGGCGACAAGCGCGCTGGTCAGGCAGTTCGCCTTGGCTGCATTTTCCAGCGTTACCCAGGCGATGCGGCCTTCCGGGCGCGTTTCGATGTTTACGGATATCCGTGCCATGCCGGTTTATGCTCCTGATCGGTTGCTAAAGTGTCGCGCGTTTGGTGACGCCGCCATCGACGGTAACGATCGTGCCGCTGACCCAGGATGCCCGCGGACTGGCCAGATAGGTAACCAGATCCGCTACTTCCTCGGGTTTTCCGGCCCGGCCCTGCGGCATGTTTTCCAGAAATTCCCGCCAGCGGGTCTTGTCGCCGAACTTCTGTTCGGCGCGGGCTTCGCTCAGCGTCACCATGCGTTCGGTTTCGATCAGTCCGGGATTGACGCCGACGACGCGCACGCCCTTGTCAACGGATTCGCCACCCAGCGCAACGCACAACGCCATCAGGCTGGCGTTGCCCATGGATCCGGCGATATAGCTTGGCGTCGGCCGTTCGCCGGCGGTGCCCAGGACATTGACGATCACGCCGCTGCCCCGCGCGATCATGGCCGGGTAGACTTCCCGGATCAGATTGACATAACCAAGCACTTTCAGGTCCCAGGCCTCGCGCCATGTCGGCTCATCGACCATGTCGACACTGCCGAAGGGGATGGCGCCGGCATTGTTGACCAGAATGTCGATTCCCGCGGTGTCGCGTGCCAACTGGCGCATCCGGTCGCCATCCGCCAGATTGGCGGCATGGATGGTGACCTGTGCGCCGAAATCACGG
>CAXBEC010000459.1:0-3230 GCA_963974145.1 uncultured Alphaproteobacteria bacterium
AAAGCGCGGCGCGTGCCTCCTCGACCGAAATCGGGTTGGCGAAGGCAATATTGACGGCTTCGGCATGGCCGATGAAGACCGGCACCCGGACGCAGGTCGCGGAGACCTTTATGCGAGGATCAAGAATTTTCTTCGTTTCGGCCGCCATCTTCCACTCTTCCTTGGTCGACCCGTCTTCCATGAAGACATCGATCTGGGGAATGACGTTGAAGGCGATCTGTTTTGTGAATTCGCGCTTTTCCATCGCGTCATTGACAAAAACGCCGCGTGTCTGGCTGAACAGTTCATCCATCGCGGACCGGCCGGCGCCGGAAACCGACTGGTAGGTGCTGACGACGACCCGCTCGATTCCCGCCAGATCGTGCAGCGGCTTCAGGGCGACAACCATCTGGATGGTCGAACAGTTCGGGTTTGCGATGATATTGCGACGGCCATAATCGGCGATAGCGTGGCTGTTGACTTCCGGCACCACCAGCGGGACATCGGGGTCCATGCGGAACTGCGAGGTATTGTCGATCACCACGGCGCCGGCTTTTGCGGCGCGCGGCGCGAATTCGGCGGACACTTTGGCGCCGGGGGAAGACAGGACGATATCAATCCCCTTGAAGTCGAAGCCGTCGAGTTTCTGCACCTTGAGGTCGTCGTCTTCGCCGAACGAGATAGTGCTGCCGCTGGATCGATCGGACGCCAGCGCGACGATGTCGTCAGCCGGAAAATTCCGCTCCGCCAATGTCGTTAATACTTCCCGGCCGACATTTCCTGTCGCGCCGACAACTGCAACTCTGTAACCCATTGTATTCGTCCTGCTGTAAGTCACATCCGGCGCGCAGGTGAAGCGGCCGGACAAAAAGAAAAGGCGAGGAGTTTCCCCCTCGCCCGAAAAATTCCGTAAACGGGGGTCGGCGGTCAGCCGCCCTTTTTGGATTCAGTGGTCGTCGGCGTCTGCGGTATCGGTGTCGCATTATCCGCTGTCACAACCGGTTTGGGCGTGGATGCAACATGATTGCCCCAGCCACAATCACCATCCGCATGAGCCGAAGCGACGAACGCCATTCCGGCGAGCGCTGTAATCGAAGAAATGACAATTTTACGCATGGTCAAACCTCCTGAAATCAGTCTGAACTTTAAACTAGACCTGCCATGTTCCGTAATCAAGGGCCAGTTTAGCTTGTCGGGGTGGTGACATCTTCCGGTATTGGCGTCTGCGCAGGCGTTTCATCATAGCCACCCTCCGCACAATCATAGATCGGATAATCCGCTGCCAGCGCCGGCAGGGCGACTGGCGAAAGGATAAGTAGTACCGCGAGTATCCAGCGCATCCGACATGCCTTTCGCATAATATCCGGACGGACAGGGCTTTTAGGCCTGTCTGTCCGGATGGCTTTGATCAGGCGGCCTGCTTGTCCAGTTCCCGCAGAATGGCGTCGCCCATCACATTGGTCGAAACGCGTGCCGCACCCGGGCCCATGATATCCGTGGTCCGGACACCGCTTTTCAGGACGTTGCGGACCGCTTCCTCGATCAGTTCCGCATCTTCATGCAGTTCGAAGGAGTAGCGCAGCAGCATCGCGAAGCTCAACAGGCAGGCCAGCGGATTGGCGAGTCCCTTGCCGGCGATATCCGGCGCGCTGCCGTGGACCGGTTCGTACAGGGCGCGGCGGCGGCCGCTGGCATCCGGTGCACCCAGCGTCGCTGACGGCAGCATGCCGAGCGACCCCGTCAGCATCGCGGCGCAATCGGACAGGATATCGCCGAACAGATTGTCAGCCAGGATGACGTCGAACTGGGTCGGCGCCCGGACCAGCTGCATGGCGCAGTTATCCGCATACATGTGCTCCAGTTCGATATCCTTGTGCTTGGCTGCATGCAGCTTGGTGACGACATCACGCCACAACACGCCGGTTTCCATCACATTGGCTTTCTCGGCCGATGTCACCTTGCCGCGGCGGACCCGGGCGAGGTCGAAGGCCACATCGGCAACACGGCTGATTTCGGTATCGGTATAGACCTGCGTGTCCACGCCGCGACGATGCCCGTCGGGCAGGGTTTCGATCCCGCGCGGTTCGCCGAAATAGACGCCCCCGGTCGATTCCCGCACGATCATCAGGTCGAGTCCCTTGATCACTTCCGGCTTCAGGCTGGAGGCATCCAGCAGCGCATCGAAGGTGAGCGCGGGGCGCAGGTTGGCGAACAGATCCAGTTCCTTGCGCAGCCGCAACAGGCCCATTTCCGGGCGCAGGTTGCGCGGCGCATCGTCGTATTTCGGGCCGCCGACGGAGCCGAACAGCACGGCATCCGCCGCCATCGCCGAGGCCAGCGTATTGTCGGTCAGTGGTGTGCCATGCGCGTCATATGCGGCGCCGCCGACCAGATCCTCGGTTACGTTGAAGGTGACTTCGCGGCGGTTATCGAACCAGTCGATCACCCGGCGCACCTGGCCCATGACTTCAGGGCCGATGCCGTCACCCGGCAGGATTAGTAGGGATTTGTTCGCCGCCATAGTAATTCCTTTTTTTCTGGTCCTGATTTGATTCAGGACGACTTCAGTTCAAGTGTCCGGACATCGGTGAGCCGCCCGGTAACCGCCGCTGCCGCCGCCATGGCGGGGCTGAGCAGATGGGTTCGGCCGTCACGCCCCTGCCGGCCTTCGAAATTCCGGTTGGATGTCGAGGCGCAGCGCTGGTGGGGCTGGATGAAATCGCCGTTCATGGCGATGCACATCGAACAGCCCGGCTCGCGCCACTCGAAGCCCGCGTCGGTGAAGACCTTGTCGAGGCCGCGTTGCTCGGCCTCGTATTTGACCAGCCCCGATCCGGGGACGACCATCGCGTTGACGCCGTCGGCGACCGTGCGGCCCCGGGCAACGGCCGCGGCGGCTTCCAGGTCTTCGATCCGGCTGTTGGTGCAGGACCCGATGAAGACGCGGTCAATCTCGATATCCTGCATGGCCGTGCCGGGCTGCAGGCCCATATAGCGCAGCGAGCGTTCCATCATGCGCCGCCGGTCGATATCACCGGCATCCCTTGGGTCGGGCACCTTGCCGTCGATTGGGGCGACCTCTTCCGGGTTGGTGCCCCAGGTGACCTGCGGTGCGATTTCCGACGCGTTCATTGTCACTTCGGTATCGTATACGGCGCCGGGATCGCTCGGCAGCATCTGCCAGGCGGCGACCGCTGCTTCCCAGGCGCCGCCCTTCGGCGCGCGCGGGCGGCCCTTGATGTATTCGAATG
>CAXBEC010000460.1:0-3229 GCA_963974145.1 uncultured Alphaproteobacteria bacterium
GCGTCATGGCTCATTCACCCGGCGACAGACAAGGGTAAGGCGCCACCAGGGCGGCAAACAACGAGGAATGCCGCTCAGAACTTCTCCACCCAGGGGCGCAGTTCCATTTCCCAGGTCCAGGCGCTGCGGTGCTGGCGATGCACCTGCAGATAGGCTTTGGCGATCTCGTCCGGGTTCAGCGTACCGTCCTCGCCGCGTGCGGCCGCCCGCTTGTCCTCACCTTCGAGCAGTTGAATGCCGCCGTCGATGACGAAATGGCCGACATGGATGTTCTTGGGCTGCAATTCGCGGGCGAGGCTTTGCGCCAGCCCGCGCAGCCCGAACTTGCCCATCGCGAAGGAGGATGAATTCGGATAGCCCTTCACGCTGGCCGAAGCGCCGGTCAGCAGGATCGTGCCGCCGCCGGCGGGGATCATCTGCTTCGCCGCGGCCTGCGCGACCAGGAACCCGCCAAAGGCGGAAATCAAAACGGCGTCGCGCACCGCCGCGGGGTCGAGCTCCGTAATCGGGCCGCGGCCGCCGCGGTTGCTGGCGTTGTAGACGACGATATTCGGCGCGCCGATATCCGCGGTGACCGATTTGAACAGCCCGTCGACCGCCGCCGGGTCGGATGCATCGCAGGCATAGGCCTTTGCGCCCGTATCCGCGACAAGTCCGCCGAGTTTGTCCGTGTTGCGCGCGGCGATGGCGACCGCCATCCCTTCCGATGCAAAAAGCCGCGCCAGCGAGGCGCTGAGGCCCCGGCCGGCGCCGACGATCAGTGCTGTTTCCTGTTCCGCCATCACATGTTCCTCCCAGTTGAGCGCAGTATTCGCAATCCGCTACCCGGCGGCGGCAACCCGCCGCGGCCGCACGCTGTCCGATTTGAGCTGGCCACAGGCCGCGAAGATATCCCGTCCCCGGGGGCTCCGCACCGTCCCGACCAGACCGCCTTCGTGCACCGCATCCGCGAAGCGGGAAATGGCGTTGTTGCTGGAACACTCGAATTCGGTGCCGGGCCACGGGTTGAACGGGATCAGGTTGACCTTGGCCGGTATGCCCGCCAGCAGCCGCACCATTTCGCGCGCATCCGCAACCGAATCATTCACATCCTTGAGCATCACATATTCGAACGTAATCCGGCGCGCATTGGAGGCCGCCCCGTAATTGCGGCAGGCTTCCAGCAGTTCCGCAAGCGGGTATTTCCGGTTGATCGGCACCAGCCTGTCGCGCAACTCGTCGCGCACCGCATGCAGGGAGATCGCCAGCATGACGCCCAGCTCGTCGCTGCAGCGCTGGATGCCCGGTACGACGCCGGAGGTCGACAGCGTCACCTTGCGGCGCGACATCGCCAGCCCGTCGCCATCCATGACGATATGCAGCGCCTTGGCCACATTGTCGAAATTGTACAGCGGTTCGCCCATGCCCATCATGACGATATTGGTCAGCTGGATATTGCCTTTCGAGGCCGGCCATAACCCGTATTCATCCCGCGCCAGCATGACCTGCCCGACGACTTCCCCCGCCGTCAGGTTGCGTACCAGCCGCTGCGTGCCCGTGTGGCAGAAGGCGCATGTCAGCGTGCAGCCCACCTGGCTGGAAACGCAAAGGGTGCCGCGGGTTTTCTCGGGAATCGAGACCATTTCCGCTTCGTTATGGTCGCCGAAGCCCAGCAGCCACTTGCGCGTGCCATCCGTGGATACAAGCGCGGTGTTGATCGCGGGCCGGCCAATGCGAAACTCGGCCGTGAGCCGGTCGCGCAACGCCGTGGAAAGGTTGGTCATCTCCGCGAAATCGGTCAGCCCGTGCTGATAGGTCCACTGATAGATCTGCTTGCCGCGATAGGCCGGCTGCCCGAGCGACGCCGCAACCGCAGTGATTTCCTCGAGATTCATCCCCACCAGGTCGGTCCGGGGATCGGTGGCGTCTTTCGCCGCGAGTGTCTGTAATGGTTCCATAGCGCCTAGATATAGGCTAACGGCAGTGTCGGACAACTTGCTTTTTCCATGTCCGGTTTTTCCCGCATGGCACGGTTGACCCGTATCATTGCCGCTCCATACTGTTTTGCGGTTAATAACGGCCACGCCGCAACAGGAGAAAGTGCATGGATTTCGAAGAAATGGAGGCGGCGCTGTCGCTGCTGGTCGACGAAATGGAAGGCGATCAGGGGGACAGGCATGAGATCTTCATGCGACTGCACCAGATGCTGTCGACCATGCGCGCGGAGGGCCTGGCCGTGCCGGAAGACCTCGCCGAACTGGAAAAATCGCTTGCGGCGGAATTCGAGGCCGATACGAAAGGACTGACTTTGGCGGAAAACCCCTTTGAAGGCCTGGCAACGCGGTACCAGGCGAACCGGCCGGAATACCCTGAATCCCTGCTGACGCGACTTGCGGAACGACTTGCAGGGCAGGACAGCCCGCGCAAGGCCGCCGATGTGGGAGCCGGCACCGGTATCCTGACCCGGGCGCTACGCCGGGTGCTGGGCCCGGGTTGGGCCATCGAAGGCATCGAACCCGGCGCGGATATGCGCCGCCAGGCGGCGGAATCGACCCCGCCCGAAGACGCCATTACATACCGGGAGGGCGGTGCGGAATCCCTGCCCTGCGGCGACGGCACCCTGGGCCTGTTGACCGTGGCGCAGGCGATCCAGTTCTTCGACCGTCCGGTCTTCTATGCCGAAGCCAATCGGGCCCTGGCCGCCGGCGGCGTGCTGGCGGTGATCCAGAACAACCGCGTCTGGGAAGGCTCGCCGCTGCTGGACGCCCACGAAACCTTTGTGGAGGAAAACGCCCCGGGCTATTCCCGCCATTACCGCGACATCGACATCCTGGGTGAATACCAGGGTCTCGCCTGGGCAGGTTCCGCGGAACGGCTGACCCATGACTGGTCGCTGGATGTTTCCGCCGAACGCTTCACCGGCATGATGCTCTCCCGCCGCACCATGAAACCGGCGGTGGCCGCACGCGGCGAGGCTTTCGTGGAAAGCGCCCTGCGCGACATGGCCGCCCGCCACGGCAATACCGACGGCAGCGTCACGATTCCCTATCAGACGGAACTGTATCTCGCGACGAAAAGGACTTTCAGGGCCTGATTTCCAAATGAATGTGATCGTCATGACGCGCAGCCCGGCATCCCTGAAACCGGACAATGTCGCTATCAATGCCCAACGACGCTTTCAGATGTGGTTCCAGAAAGATCCTGGCTACACCGAACTGCCGACCGGTTGTCGTCAACCAGCGCAGAATCG
>CAXBEC010000461.1:0-3228 GCA_963974145.1 uncultured Alphaproteobacteria bacterium
GAGCGACGGGCGGCTCTGCAATCGCTGTCTGAATCCAGTCTTGGTTCGCGCCAGCCGGTCGAACTGGACCAGAGCCGCGTCGGCCGTCTTTCGCGCATGGATGCCATGCAGGACCAGGCCATGGCACTGGAAACCGCGCGGCGGCGGGAGATCGAACTGAAACGTATCGATTCCGCGCTGAAGCGGGTGGCGGACAGCGAATATGGCGAATGTCTGAAATGTGGCGACGACATTGCGGCGAAGCGCCTGACATCCGACCCGTCCACGCCATTCTGTATCGACTGCGCGAAATAGCCCGGGCCCTGCAAATGACAGAACCGTTGCAGACGCGCGGCAAGCGTGCGTCGGGCTGGAACATGCCCTATCTGCTTCTCACCCTTGCGGTGCTGTTCTGGTCCGGGAATTTCATTGTCGGTCGCGCGATTGCGGCCGATGTGCCGCCAGTGACGCTTGCCTTCTGGCGCTGGACTATCGGGCTGGTGTTTATTCTCGCACTCGGGCACCGGCAGTTACGCGCCGATTTTCCTGTGCTGCTGCGGGCGTGGCCGATGGTGGTCCTGCTGTCGGGACTGGGCATCGCGGTTTTCAACACGCTGGTCTATTTCGGCCTGCAGTCGACGACCGCTGTCAACGGCTTGCTGCTGCAATCGGCGATGCCGCTGATTATCCTGCTGTTTTCGTTCCTGCTGTTCCGGGAGAAACCGCGCCTGAACCAGGTGGCGGGCGTTCTGGTATCGGTCATCGGCGTTCTGGCGATTGCCTGCCAGGGTGACATTGCCGTGCTGTGGTCGCTTGCCGTCAATATAGGCGATGTCTGGATCCTTCTGGCGGTGATGTCCTATGCGTTGTATTCCGCGTTACTGCGGAAGCGGCCGGCGGTGCAGCCCTTCAGCTTCCTTGCCGCGACATTTTCGCTTGGCGCGTTGATGCTGGCGCCCCTCTACGCAATGGAATTGCGCGCCGGAATGCGTATCGTACCGGAGCCCGGATCGTATCTGGCGATCCTGTACGTGGCCGTCTTTCCGGGCTTCCTGTCTTACCTCTTCTACAACAGGGGCGTGGAACTGGTCGGCGCCAACCGGGCCGGTCACTTCATGCATCTCATGCCGGTCTTCGGCAGCATTCTCGCCGTGCTGTTTCTGGGCGAATCGTTCCGGGGGTTTCACCTGGCGGGCATTGCCCTGATCGGTGGCGGCATCCTGTTCGCCATGCTGCCGAGGCGCTATTGACGGACCGGCGGATCGAAAATTTCCCACCTGTTGCATTCGAGACTGAGGAATTCAAAGAAGCTGCAACGGAAATTGATGACCGCGCCATCGACCAGCGCGAACAGCAGGACAAGGAGGCTGAACACTACGGCGGAGATCGACAGCCAGTATTTGACGGTTACGCTGACCGGCTCGGCGGATGATTCAGGAAATTTTATCGACTGCATGCCACACACTCCCAAATTATCAAAGGGACGTTCACATGGTTCGTATTTTCTGAGCGCGACGCAATGTTACCACAATTCCGGCGCGCATCGCAAAGGGCGCCGCAACCCTTATGCGCGAATCATTGTCTGTGCCTGAGCTGTTACGCCCCGCAGCACTTCTTGTATTTTTTGCCTGAACCGCAGGGGCAGGGTGCGTTACGGCCGATTTTCTCCACCCGCCGCGTTTCCTGTTTGGGGTTCATGATGCAATCGTCAAACACCCAGCGCCCGTTTTCACGGATGAACGTGGAAAGCTCGTGGTGAACGCCCGTGCCGTTCCGGTCGCGGCAACGGGCGATGAATTCAACCGTACCCACCTCGTCACCTTCGCCGCCAGCGGTGGTGGCGCGGATATCCAGGTTCAGCCATTTGACCTCGCCGACGGCGGCTTGGAATTCGGCGACATCGAAATCCGCGCGCTGTTTGGCCGAAAGGGTTTCCGCCAGATACTGGCCCTTGCCGAGGACATGCGCGCTGTAGCGCGACCGCATCAGGGATTCGGCCGTCGGCGCAGTCATGGTCTCGAAATACCGGCCGCAGCAGGCGTCAAGCTGCTCTCCGGAGCCGCAGGGGCAATTATCTGTGGAAATGATTCCGGTCTCCTGTTCGCGCCTCGCGGCGGCTTTGATAGGTCTTGGTCCGAAGTGCGTTATACCGCCGGGAATGTCTAACATTCCACAGGAACATGACGGAATAAAAAGTTGGGACAATATCGTATTGTAATTCAGCCCGTTTGGCGTATCAATCCGCCGGCTTCGACACTGACCGGAAGGCTTTTCCCCTTGTACGTCCATGATTTGCGCGCTGACCGACGGCTGGAATACGGCAATATGCTGAAAGAACGCGGCGCCCTTGAAGACGCCGTGTCGCTCTATGAAGAGGCGTTGGCCCTGGCGCCGCAATGGGCCGAGGCGCATTTCGCGCTGGCGGAGGCGCTGGAATCGCTTCGCCGCCATCAGGATGCCTGTGTCCATTACACGGATTATCTGCGGTTCGCCGAAACCGATATTCTGGGCGCCGAAATCCGCCTCGCGCTGCTGGGCGGCGCGCCGGTGCCGGCAGTGCTGCCGGAACCCTATGTCCGGACGCTGTTTGACCAGTATGCCGACCGGTTCGATGAAGCGCTGGTAACGAATCTGGAATACCGCGCGCCGTTTCTGTTACGCGATGCCGTGGACCGGATCCGGCCATCGCTGCCCGGCGGCGAGCGGGTGTTCGACCTGGGCTGCGGTACGGGGCTGGCGGGGGAAGCCTTCCGCTACCGCGCGGCATGGCTTGCCGGCGTCGACCTGTCGCCCGGAATGATTGGCATGGCGGCCCGCAAGGCCGTTTACGACGATCTGCGGGAGGGAGAGGTAATTCAGGCGCTGACTCTTCAGACCATGCGGTTCGATATCGTTGTCGCGGCCGATGTGCTGGTCTATATGGGCGATCTGGCCCCGCTGTTCGGTGCGGTTCACGCCGCATTGCAGGCAGATGGCCTGTTCGCCTTTTCCCTGCAGCAGACAGACGAGGATAATTTCGTACTGGGTCGGGAATGCCGCTATTCCCATCATCCGGACTATATCCGGCGCCTGGCCCGGGATGCGGGATTGACGGTGCTGACACTGGACTCGGCGGTTTGTCGGTTGGAAGCGGGCAACGAGGTCCCCGGCCTGGTTTGCGTATTGCAGCGGGGCAGCATTCTTCGGGAAACCGGCGAGGCTGAGCTGGCCGAGGCCCCTGCCATTCCGGCCAGCCGGCCGCGCGGGCAC
>CAXBEC010000462.1:0-3219 GCA_963974145.1 uncultured Alphaproteobacteria bacterium
CAGGTTGTTCAGGATCGAGGTGTTTTCCGGTCCGATGCGTGGGATCGCGGCATAAAAGAACGGTATCGACGCCGCCTGGCAAAAGACGACACCACCCGCGCCGAGCCAGCCGCTGGAAGTTTCGGGGAGGTTCAGGCCACCTGATAAAAGCATCACGGAGACCAACACGATGCACGCGGCAATCATCATGTGGAAGGTCATCACAAAGACATCCACATGCCGCATGGTCCGACCGACCCATACGACATTGAGCGCACAGGCCGTCCCGGCCGCGAGACTTAATGCAACGCCTCGCAAGTCGAGTCCATCGAGACTTACGCCTAGCATCACTCCCAGACCGATAAAGGAGGTTGCCAGTGAAACCGATACCAGCCACCCCAGCCATTTCCGGTCGAGCAACGCCATGATTACCGCGACCAGCGGCGGATAAATGAAGAACAGCAGCGCCGCAAGGCCAACGGGGATGTACTGGACAGCGCCGATATTGCCATAGAAAGCCATCGACATCAGCAGCCCCAGCCCCATGCAGCGACGCCAGTCCCGTGCAGGCAAACGCAGCGAACGCCCGGTTGCCAGACAAAGCGCACCGACAAGAAGAACGCCAAGGACGCTGCGTGCGCTGGCAACGGATATCGGGTCGGTGCCGCCGTTATAAGCCGCCCGGGACAGTGCGATGGCCGCTCCCAGGCCGGCGGAAGAGCCGATGGCATACAGATAACCGAGAAAGAGTCCGGACCGGATCATGCGGCGACGCTACAGCACGCCATCCACGAATGCACGTCACCCAACCAACGCCAGACTATACGCGTAATCGTCCCGCTACGGTCCCGTCACGAAGCTGCGGCAAGCGGTCCACGCATCAGTTTGCCCGCAAACTGTCCCGTCGACTCGCCGTTTTCGAAGGCAACTGCACCGTTGATGATCGTCGCCACGATGCCATCCGCTTTCTGCACGAAACGCCTTGCATTGGCGGGCAGGTCACGCTGCACTGTCGGCATCAGCGGGCGGACGTTATCGGCATCGAAAATGACAATATCCGCAGCATATCCCGTGCGCAGCAGCCCCCGGTTCGGCATTTCCCAGGCCGATGCATTGTCAAACGTCATCATGCGAATGGCCTCCTCCAGCGTGAACGCCTGCTTGTCGCGAACCCAGTAGGCCAGCATATGGGTCTGCAGCGACGAGCCCATTTCCTGACAGACATGGGCCCCGGAATCGGAGAATGTTGCCAGCGTCCGCGGGTGTTTCAGCATACCCAGCACGTCTTCGGGCCGCTCGTTCACGATGGGCTGGACGAATATCTGATCCTCGTTCTCCAGCATCAGGTCCAGGATGACCTCGACCGGGTGTTTTCCGCTTTTCTGCGACAGTTCGGCCACGGTGGGGTCGTCCCAGCGCGTGTCCTTCATCGCGTACAGATTGGTGTAATCGGGAATCTTCGGATCCGTTGTCGCCATGCCCCCGCCCTGGAATTCGCTGTCGCGCGGCTTCATCCCTGCCTCGTCAGCGACCAGCCGGGCCCGGACTTCCGGGTCCCGCATCATCTGTTTCTGTTCCTCGATCGAACACGACCGAACCTTTGCCCAGTTCGGCAGGACGTCGAACGGCAGATAAGATTTAAGCGAGAACAACGCGTTGATCGACCGCGTCGTCGACTGCCCGTACATGCGGCCGCCAGCGGCAACGGTATCGTCGATATACTGGGTCTGATACTGCCAGGGATTCGGATCGACGCCCTGCCGGGTCGATATCGTTCCGAACATCACCGGCCGGCCGCTTCGCAGCGCAACCTGCTGCAATTCATCCAGGCATGCGCGCTGCGCCTCACCGGATGCGACATCCGGGCCAATCTGGAAAATGCCGGCGTTCAAATCCGTCATCGCGGTGGTCAGCTGGTGAATTTCGTTCCAGTCGCCGATACGGCTGGCAACCGGTGAACCATCCGGCGCGAAATGGGTCGATGCCCGGGAGGTCGACAAACCGAGTGCACCGGCCTTGATTGCTTCGGACACCCGAGCGGTCATCTGCTTCAGATCGTCCTCGGTCGCCTTTTCATGCATGGCGCGTTCGCCCATGACATACATGCGCAGCGCCGAATGCCCGATATAGGCGCCGTAATTAAGCGCCTTTGGCACGCTATCGACCATCTGCAGATATTCCGGATAGGTTTCCCAGGTCCAGTTGATGCCGGCCATGACCGCCTCCGCCGGGATATCCTCCACTGCTTCGAGGCATTTCGCGTACCATTCCCGGTCTTCTTCCTTGCAGGGCGCCAGTGCGAATCCGCAATTGCCCATGACCACACTGGTCACGCCATGCCAGCACGAACAGCTGCCCAACGGGTCCCAGGCGACCTGTGCATCCATATGGGTATGGCCGTCGATGAATCCCGGCGCGACGATCAACCCGTCCGCGTCGATCACGCGGTCCGCGGCGGCGCGAATACGGCCGATTTCGACAATCCTGCCGTCCTTGACGCCGATATCCGCCCGATATCGCGATTGGCCGGAACCATCAATAACCGTGCCATTCCTGATGATCAGATCCAGACTCATGACTGCCTCCCCGCTATGCGCCGCGACACAGAAACCGTGACAACTTCAATTTGGAGAACAGATCACCAGCCTTGTCAACCGGGCTGACAGTTACAGGACCTTCCAGCTACCATCAGGCTGGCGGCATGCCGTGCCATATGCCTGTTCCGTGCGCCCGCCGACCGATACGGTCTGCTGGTATTCACGGCAATAGGCCCCGGTTGCGGTGTTGGTGCCTTCCCGCACCGCCACAACGCTTCCCTGGTTGCCACTGTCCGGGTTGCGCCAGACGACCGGCTGGCCGATTGGCGCCGACTGGGCCGTGTGTATGGCCTGCCCCGCATAGGCCTGATCCGCCCGGTCGAGCGACTCGCCGACGGAGTTGCCAAGGAATGCGCCACCCAGCGCCCCCAGCGCGACAGCCACGAGTTGTCCACGTCCCGAACCGATTTGCGAACCGGCGAGCGCACCCAAACCGGCGCCAAGCAGTGTGCCGCCGGCCTGTTTTTGGCCACCAGATGTCTGGCAGGCGGCCAGTGAGACAACCATTGCGCCAGCCAGCAGCAGCGTTGAAATCCGTTTGAGCGTTATCGTCATGTCCTACTCCTGAATGCAGTCACGAACTTGCCACAACATAATAATTATAATTGAATGCATTTTTACAATCAATTATTTTTGTATAAAG
>CAXBEC010000463.1:0-3218 GCA_963974145.1 uncultured Alphaproteobacteria bacterium
ATGCGGCCAAGGGCATCCTGACGGCGCGGGGCGGGATGACCAGCCATGCCGCCGTCGTGGCCCGGGGCATGGGCCGGCCCTGCGTCGCCGGCGCCGGCGAATTGCGGATCGATTACCGAACCGGTGAAATGACGGTCCGCAACCAGACGGTAAAGGCGGGCGACACCATCACCATCGACGGCGCGGCCGGCGAGGTCATGCTGGGCGAGGTGGCGACCATCGAGCCGGTGCTGTCCGGGGATTTCGAGACCCTGATGACCTGGGCGGATGAATTCCGCACCCTGGGCATCCGTACCAATGCGGAAACCGTGGATGAGGTGACGACCGCGCTGCGCTTTGGCGCGGAAGGCATCGGGCTGTCGCGGACGGAACACATGTTCTTCGACGCCGACCGCATCATCGCGATGCGTGAGATGATCGTGGCGGAAGACGAAGCCGGGCGCCGCCATGCGCTGGAAAAGATCCTGCCGATGCAGCGCGATGATTTCGCCGCGATCTTCCGGTTGATGAAATCGCTGCCGGTGACGATCCGGCTGCTCGATCCGCCCCTGCACGAATTCCTGCCGAAGGGCGAGGCGGAAATCGCCGATGTCGCCGCGGCGGCAGGCGTGTCCGAGGAACGGGTGCGGCGGCGCGCGCTGCGGCTGGAGGAATCCAACCCGATGCTCGGCCATCGCGGCTGCCGGCTGGCGATCACCTATCCCGAAATCTGCGAGATGCAGGCGCGGGCGATTTTCGAAGCGGCCGTCCTCGTGACGAAGGAAACCGGCGCAACCGTCATTCCCGAAGTCATGGTGCCGCTGATCGCGACGAAGAAGGAGCTGGATATCCTCAAAGCGGTGATCGACCGCGTCGCCGGCGAAGTCGGTGCGGAACAGGGCCTCGCGCCCGAATACCTGGTCGGCACGATGATCGAACTGCCGCGCGCCGCGCTGCGCGCCGGCGATATTGCGGAAACCGCTGAATTCTTCAGCTTCGGCACCAATGACCTGACGCAGACCACCTTCGGCATCAGCCGCGATGACGCGGCGTCCTTCCTGCCGGATTACGAACGCGCCGGCATCCTGGAGGGCGACCCGTTCGTCTCCATCGATCCGGACGGCGTCGGCGAGCTGGTGAAGCTTGGCGTCGAACGCGGCCGGGCCACGCGCGCCGGCATGAAAATGGGCATCTGCGGCGAACATGGCGGCGACCCGCGCTCGGTCGCCTTCTGCCACAATGCCGGGCTGGACTATGTTTCCTGCTCCCCCTACCGTGTGCCGATCGCAAGGCTGGCGGCGGCGCAGGCGGCGATAGCGGCCGACAAGGGCTAGAAGCGCGTTCGGCGTGAGCATGCCGCCGTTTTCAGTTCCTTCCATCCGATAGCGGGCGTTGCAGGGCGCGACCCGACCGGTCTGCGACTTTGCAATTGCTTAACCTGTTACCGGTATAAAGGCCGGGTCGGGGGGCGTCGGCAGGCATGCCGGAAAATTATCAACGGATAGGACAGGTTATCGTCGGATTGAAAACCAAAGAAGGGGCGGGCAAGAGACATTCGAACAAGGCAGATGCCAGAAATCTCGAATTCGAAAAGGACGCCTTGCATATCCTGCCGCTCAGCATCCTGCCGCTGCAAACGCCCGCGCTCCGGGAGGCCCGCATGTTGAAGAACGTGCGGTTCGAAAGCATGATCGAGATCTTCAACGATTCCGAAGGCGGCAGCGGGCAGGTCGAGCCGTCGCGGCTGGCGCGGATGTTCGACTGGCCGG
Source organism: uncultured Alphaproteobacteria bacterium (assembly GCA_963974145.1). GTDB lineage: Bacteria > Pseudomonadota > Alphaproteobacteria > UBA8366 > MarineAlpha4-Bin1. Next base: position 1,749 of record CAXBEC010000463.1, read on the forward strand.
AGGGCGCGCGCCACCCGGACGGGATCCTGATCGCCAAGCTGAGCCTGTTGCAGAGCTTTGATATCTACAGCCTGCGCATCCAGTTGCGCAGCTTTCAGATTGAAGTCGAGAATATCGACCACCTGCGCCTTTCGCCGAAGCGGCGCCGCGAGCTTGACACCTATCTGGATGCCTTCACGAAGCCGCTGTACGACATGCTCCAGACGGAGGACGGCAGTGACATCATTGACCTGGACGATCTGGCGAACAGCCTCAACCGTGCCAATCGGGCGGCCGTGCTGAGCAACCTGACGGATATGTCCAAACGGCTGGATATCGTGCTGCCGAAACTGCCGGGCTTCCTGACGGATTTCGGCGATGTCTTCCTCTCCCTGGCCTATTTCAAGGATCACTTCGATCGCCTGCTGCCGAAGATTGCGGCCCTTCTGGCGCGGTTGCTGGCCCTGCGGGACGACCCGGCCTGTAAGACCAATCCGGCCCTGCTCTCCTCCGTGGACAAGGTCTGCAGCGACACGGCGGCGATCATGTCCCGTATCGCGAAACGCATGAACGAGTTCGACGAGCACACGGCCAATATGTGGGATAACATTGGCGAAGAGGCCTTTCGGAAGGTCAAGGTCCTGATAGAAAGCAATCATGGCGCGATCGGCGGCATGCTGTGCGGGCTGCATATCATTCTGCAGGGTTATCAGGAGCGCTTCCCCAACGGCCCCCGGCAGCCGCAGGAACTCGCGGATTATGTCTCGGCCTATATCGAGCCGGCGACGGATCGCATCGCGCTGATCGAGCGGTCGGCACGGCTGGCCGACAGCCGCTAGCCACGAAGGCGCCTTGCCCCTGCGCGGCGCGGCCGGAATTTTTCCCTGACCGGGTGCCGGAATATTGCTGCGCCTGGCGCGCCGGGTCGCCTATAACGGGTGCTCGCTACCACCAGCCCGGGTGACCCATGCCACCGACGGATACCGCTTCCCGCGAACCACTGAGCATCTACGGCAACCTATCGCTGGTCGAGATGGCGCCGGTGCTGCTCGCCGCCGACCGCTTTTATGACGGCCCGACCCATATCGAACATGGCGGCGTGATGGCGCTGTGGGGGGAGGGGAGCGACCTTGCCAGCCTGTCGTCCAGCGGACAGGCGGATATCGCGCTCAACACCGAAACCCAGGCGCTGCGTGGCGCGGCCGCCCATCCGGACTTGCGTTTCATCTTCACCGTCGGCGAACTCCCCTACCGCATCGTCGCCCGCCGCTCGGCCGGGATCGCCACCCTGGCGGATCTGCGGGGCAAACGGATCGGCACGCAGATCGTTTCCTCCGCCGATTACTTCCTCGACGCCATGCTGCGCATCGTCGGCCTGACCACGGCGGATACGCACCTCGTCCATTTCATGATGCGCACGGAAAGGCCGCTCACCATGCTGCCGGAAGCGCTGCGCGACGGCGAGATCGACGCGGTCGCCATGTGGGAACC
>CAXBEC010000464.1:0-3208 GCA_963974145.1 uncultured Alphaproteobacteria bacterium
GGCGGGACGATCATGGGTATGTCGCTGGCGGCGGGCGGTCACCTGACCCATGGCGCACGGCCCAATGTGTCGGGCAAATGGTTCAACGCGGTGCAGTATGGCGTTCGGCAGCAGGATGACCTGATCGATTTCGACGAGGTCGAGGCTCTGGCAAAGGAACACAAGCCGAAACTGATCATCGCGGGTGGTTCTGCCTATCCCCGCGTCATTGATTTTGCACGGTTCCGCGCCATTGCGGATTCCGTCGGTGCCTATCTGATGGTCGATATGGCGCATTTCGCCGGTCTGGTTGCGGGCGGCGTGCATCCGAGCCCGATCGGCCATGCTCATGTGGTCACCTCCACGACACACAAAACGCTGCGCGGGCCGCGCGGCGGGTTGATCATGACCAATGACGAGGCGCTGGCGCGCAAGATCGATAGCGCCGTGTTCCCCGGACTGCAGGGCGGGCCGCTGATGCACATTGTGGCAGCCAAGGCGGTGGCGTTCGGCGAGGCATTGCAGCCGTCCTTCAGGCAATATGCCCAGGCGGTTGCGGATAACGCCCGTGTGCTTGCCGAGACACTGGTCAAGGGCGGGTTGAACATCGTTTCCGGGGGCACCGATACGCACCTGATGCTCGTCGACCTGCGGCCCATGGGGCTGACCGGGAATATCGCGGAGGCGAGCCTCGAACGCGCGGGTCTGACCTGCAACAAGAACGGCATCCCGTTTGATCCGGAAAAGCCGGGGGTCACGTCCGGGGTCCGGCTCGGCAGCCCGGCGGCGACCTCGCGCGGGTTCGGCCAGTCGGAATTCATCCAGGTCGGCGACCTGATCGTTGAAGTGCTGCGTGGTCTTGCCGACAATCGCGACGATAACGCGGCGGCAGAAAAAAGCGTCCGCACGCGGGTATCGGATTTGTGCAAGCGGTTTCCAATCTATGCGGACTTTCATTAGTCCATTGACCGGGGAGGTCTGAACATGCGCTGTCCATTTTGCGCCCATGGGGATACACAGGTTAAGGATTCGCGGCCAACCGAGGATAACTCGGCGATCCGCCGACGCCGGTACTGTCCGAATTGCGGCGCCCGTTTTACGACATTCGAACGCGTCCAGCTTCGTGAACTGACCGTGCTCAAGAAAGGCGGCCAGCGCGAACCGTTTGACCGGGAAAAGCTGCTGCGATCCATGCGGATTTCGCTGCGCAAGCGGCCGGTCGAGGAAGATCGTGTCGACCGGGTTGTCAACGGGATCGTGCGCCGGCTGGAGAGTTCCGGCGAGGCGGAGATCGATGCCGACCAGATCGGCGAACTGGTCATGGAGGCACTGGTGACACTGGACAAGGTCGCTTATGTCCGATTTGCTTCGGTCTATCGGAATTTCCGCGAAGCCAAGGATTTCGAAGATTTCATCACCGGCGAACTCGGTGTCGACGGGGACTGACCCGGACGACGAACACTTCATGCGTGCGGCGCTGTCCCTGGCGCAACGCGGCCTGGGCGGTGTATGGCCCAATCCGGCAGTGGGCTGCATTATTGTGTCCGATGGCCGCGTCGTGGGCCGGGGCTGGACCCAGCCGGGCGGTCGCCCGCATGCGGAAACCGAGGCACTGGCGCGGGCCGGCGCCGCGGCGGTTGGCGCCTGTGCCTATGTCACGCTGGAGCCATGCAATCATCACGGCCGGACACCGCCCTGCAGCGACGCGCTGCTGGATGCTGGAATACGGCGTATTGTGACCGCGCTGGAAGACCCCGACCCCCGGGTGTCGGGTGGTGGGCATGAAAAGCTTGAAGCCGGCGGCGCGACGGTCATACGCGATGTATTACGCGCCGAAGCCGAATATTTGAACGCCGGGTTTCTGCGACGGGTCCGTGATGGCCGGCCAATGGTGACCCTGAAGGCGGCAACGACACTCGATGGCAGGATCGCGGCCAGGGGCGGGGCCAGCAAATGGATTACGGGTCCGGAAGCGCGTGCGCGGGGTCATCTTCTGCGGGCGAGCCATGATGCGATTATGATCGGTGTGGGTACGGCGTGCGCCGACGATCCTTCGCTGACATGCCGTCTTGCCGGGCTGGCGGATCGTTCGCCGGTCCGGGTCGTTCTGGACGGAAAACTGCGATTGCCGCTCAATTCCCAACTGGTTCTGAGCGCGCAAGATATCCCGACCTGGATTGTTACGTTACCCGGCGCCAACAATGCCGATGTATACCGCACACAGGGAGTCGAGATCCTGGAGGTGGAAGCCGATGCATCGGGCAGGCCGGATATCAATGGGGCCATGCGTGCCATTGCGGCACGGGGCATCACCCGCCTGCTCGTTGAAGGCGGCGGTACCCTGGCCGGCGCTGTTGTTGCCGCCGGGCTTGTCGATCGTATCGCGTGGTTTCGCGCGGCGGCAATCATGGGGGGAGACGGTGTGCCGGCGATGGTGCCCTATGGCGTCGACAGCCCTGCCGCCATGGCACGGTTTGCGCGGGTTGGCCTTATCCCGGTGGGTGCGGATATGTTGGAAATGTTTGAGCGGCGGGACACGCCGCAGAACGGCTGATAGTGTGATGTCATGTTTACAGGACTGATAATGGGTGTTGGTGCGTTGCGTACCGTTGAGGGCGCAGTAGACCGGCGCTTCGTGATCGCAACCGGATTCGATATGGACAAGGTTGATATCGGTGCGTCAATTGCCTGTTCCGGCGCGTGTCTGACCGTTGTTGAAAAGGGGGACGACTGGTTTTCTGTCGATGTTTCAGCCGAAACCCTGGCCTGTACGACACTCGGAAGCTGGACGGAGGGAAGGCGCATCAATCTGGAGCCCTCCCTTCGGCTGGGTGCGGAACTCGGCGGGCATTTGGTCCAGGGGCATGTGGACGGGGTGGCGCAGGTTGTGGACCGGCGGCCCGACGGCGACAGTCTGCGCTTTGAATTCGAAGTACCGGCGGCATTTTCACGCTATATTGCGCGCAAGGGTTCGGTCGCGCTGGACGGGGTGTCGCTGACTGTCAATGACGTGGATGGCAGGAGGTTCGGGGTGAACATCATTCCCCATACCGCGGAACAGACGACTTTCGGCACGCTGCAGAAGGGCGACAACGTTAATCTTGAGGTAGACCTCCTTGCCAGATATGTTGCGCGGCTTCAATCGGATACGACAGAAGCGTGATGACGCGTTCCGGCAAACGTTGGCACTGGCGAGGCAAGTAATAAAGTGGCTTTCAGCGACTACAAG
>CAXBEC010000465.1:0-3202 GCA_963974145.1 uncultured Alphaproteobacteria bacterium
TGGTCGGCCGGCGAGATCGACGCCCATCTGGCGGGCGCGGTCATTCCGATCCGGCTTTCCGCCATCTCGCCCGCCGGCTGGCCGGTGGTGCTGTCGCTGTGGTTTCTCTACGAGGACGGGGCATTTCATTGCGCCAGCCGCAGCCATGCGCGGATCGTGGCGCTGCTGGAGGCAAACCCGCGTTGCGGGTTCGAGATTGCCGGCGAGACTCCGCCCTATTGCGGCGTGCGCGGCCAGGGCATGGCGTCACTGGACCGGACGAATGGCAAGGCCGTCCTGGCGCGCCTCGCGGACCGGTACCTCGGCAGTGATGACACCCCGTTCCGGCGCCGGCTGATGCAGGGAGCGGATGATGAGGTCGCCATCCTCATCCGGCCGACACGGATGATGAGCTGGGATTACCGCAAACGGATGAAATAGGGCGCCTGCCGCGTCGGCGTATTCAGCAGGACGCAATCAGTTCCAGTGGCGATTCATCCTGGATGTCGGGCAGGGCGGAGAATGATTCCTTCAGCGCCTGCGACCAGCGCACGCTGATCGTCGCAAATTCCGGGTCGTCGGCTTCAATCCGCCGCTGCACGCTGAAATCGAACCTGTCCTTGCGGATGATGGTCAGGTCCAGCGGCATGCCGACCGACAGGTTGCTACGCAGGGTCGAATCCATGGAGACCAGTGCCGCTTTCAGCGCGTCCTTCATGGGCGTTTCGACGGTGAGCACACGGTCCAGAATGGGCTTGCCGTATTTGTGCTCGCCCAACTGGAAATAGGGTGTATCGGCCGTGGCTTCGATAAAATTGCCTGCCGAATAGACATGGAACAGGCGGTGACGGCCGCGTCGCTGGCCCCCCACGATCAGCGATGCGCCCGACGATACACCCTGCGCCTTCAGCGCGTCGCGATGGCGGCCCTGGACGACGCGCATGGTATCGCTGAACAGTTCCGCGACGCGATACATGGTTTCGACGTTCAGGATGCACTCGACATCTTCCGCCTGCGCGCGCTGGATCGCCTGGTTGATCCGGGTGATGACGCCCTGCGTGATCGACAGGTTGCCGGCGCAGACGACTGTGATCGCCCGTTCGTTATCGCTCGACCAGCTGAACGTCTTGCGATAGCAGGCGATGTCGTCAAGTCCCGCGTTCGTGCGGGTGTCCGACAGGAATACCAAGCCTTCGGATATCTTCAGGCCCACGCAATAGGTCATCGCGGGGCCGTGTTGACAGGGCGCCGGGCAGACCCGGGGCCCGACAGGTTGATGCCGGAAATTGAAATCGGATTATCCTTGAAGTTGCACGCGGACCTTAAGCCTTTTTCCGCCGGGCACAAGACCGCATTATTCAGCCTGCTGTCGGGACTTCATCCGTCCAGACCCGAAAACTCTGCAGGGTATTGGGGCCGAAGGTCGTGGCGATGGCCACATCGGCCGCGTCCCGCCCCCGCGCAATCAGGACCCGGCCGATCCGCGGCGTATTGTTGCGCGGGTCAAACATATGCCATTCACCGCCGAGATAGACCTCGAACCAGGCGGCGAAATCTCCTTCGGGCATCGGTGGCGGCGTGCCGATATCGCTGAGGTAGCCGGTGCAGTAGCGCGCCGGGATATTGAGCGCCCGGCAGAAGGCGACCGCCAGATGTGCGTAATCCCGGCAAACGCCGACGCCTTCCTGATAGCCTTCGGAGGCGGTTCGCGTCACCCGCGCATGTTCGTAGCCGAAGGTGATGTGGTTATGCACGAAATCGCAGACCGCCTGGACCCGGGACCATCCGGGCGCGGTATTGCCGAATTGCGACCAGGCCAGATCAAGCAGCCGGTCGCTGTCACAGAACCGGCTGGGCAGCAGAAAAACCAGCGCCTCTTCCGGCAGCAATTCAACAGGGACCTGCATCGCATCGGGGAAGACCGGGTCGGGCAGGCCGGAGTCGCGGATAACGGTATCGGCCGTAATTCGAATTTCGCCCGCCGGGGCCAGCAGGCGGGTACACCAGTTGCCGTATCCGTCCCGATAGCCGGAAACCGGCACGGACGGATTGACCAGCACGTGATCCGGCATGGTGAGATCCGAGACGCGCGAGAAATGGACGCTCAGCATCAGGATGACCGGGGTCGGCTGAGGGAAGGCGTATTGCAGTTCGTATCCGACTCGAAGATCCATCATGTGCTCCGTTGTAACGGCAAATCGGGAGCCGCCGGGGCCGCATGTGGCGGGCCGACATATCCGGAAACGACGTCGTTTGATTCAAGGAAACCCGTTTCGGGATCAATTGCGTCTTGATTCCGTTCCGGCCCTGCAGGTCATATGGGGTGTCGCACCCGGAATGACAGGGTGACTCTACTGTTCCCGGGGCGATTTCAGCAGAAAGACCAGCGGCATTGCCGCGAAGGCGACCAGCACCAGGAAGGTGAACGCGTTCAGATAGGCGATGGTTTCCGCCTGGGCCGCGACCAGTTTCTGCAGGGATGCAACGCCGGTCATCACATCCAGTTCCCACATGGTGGCGGCGCCGGGCTGATGCAGGGATTCGTTGAACGGGTTGATATGGTCGCGCAGCTCGCTGTAATTCACCTGGGTCGAGCGCACCAGGATCGCGACGATGACCGAGGTGCCCATGCTGGCGCCGATGGCGCGGATCAGCGCGAACAGCGCCGCCCCCTCGGTCCGGAATTCCGGCATCAGGGTGGAGAAGGTCACCGTGGTCAGCGTGACCCACATGATACCGACACCGAATCCGTTGATCACCGTCAGCCAGGCGATTTCCGCGGCGGATACCTCCGCATTCCAGCCGGTCATGTAAATCGCGCTGATCCCGACACAGGCCAGCCCGCTGAGGATCAGGTATTTTGCTGAAACCCTGCCGGCCAGAACCCCGCCGGCCAGCATGGCGACCATCGTGCCGAGCCCCCGCATGGAGACCATCCAGCCCGCGGCCAGCACCGGGTAATCCTGCACGTTCTGCAGGAACAGCGGCAGGATGAACAGGCTGGAAAACACCGCAATGCCGAAGATGAAGATCAGGCAGACGCCGACGACGTAATTGCGGTCGCGGAAGATCGACAGGTTGATATAGGGCGATGACGCGGTGAGGCTGTGGGCGACGAAGATGTACAGGGCCAGGGCGGCGACGGCCGCTTCGATGATGATTTCCAAGGACTCGAACCAGTCCAGCCGCTCGCCGCGATCCAGCACCATCTGCAGGCAGACCA
>CAXBEC010000466.1:0-3186 GCA_963974145.1 uncultured Alphaproteobacteria bacterium
GCCGACAAGACTGCTACGACCGCCGAAGCCTATATGGACGGCACCGCCAACTGGCGCACCGACCTGTATGCGGCCAGTAGCGGTACCTTGCTGACCCATGCGGAATCGATCCGGCTGATTCGGTCGCTCGGCGCGAAGTTCACGCCGGAACTGAAATCGCCGTCCGTCGATATGCCGTTCGAGGGCTTCTCGCAGGAAGACTACGCCCAGAAGATGATCGACGAATACAAGGCAGCCGGCGTGCCGCCCGAAGACGTCTGGCCGCAATCCTTCAACCTGGACGACGTGCTGTACTGGATTCGCAATGAGCCGGAATTTGGCAAACAGGCGGTCTATCTGGACGGGCGCTATGACAATGACGGCTTCGACCCGATGAAACCCGAAACCTTCGAACCGTCGATGACGGCGCTGAAGCAGATGGGCGTCAACTATATCGCACCGCCGCTGTGGATGCTGGTGACCACCGGCGAAGAAGGGATTATCCCGTCCGCCTATGCGACGGAAGCGCAGGCGGCCGGGTTGAAGATCATCACCTGGACGCTGGAACGATCCGGCCCGCTGGGCAATGGCGGCGGCTGGTACTACCAGTCGATCAGGGACGTCACAACATCCGACGGCACCATGTTCGAACTGTTGGACGTGCTGGCGCAGGATGTCGGCATTGTCGGCATGTTCTCCGACTGGCCGGCAACCGTAACCTATTACGCGAACTGCATGGGTCTCGACTGAACCCCGCATCCCAACGGCCCCACGGACGCGGGGCGGTTGGGGCTGGCGTGACTCCCGGATCAGCGCCCCTTGAACGGCCCGGCCGGGCGTTTTTCGGCGAAGGCCCGGGCCGCTTCCTGGAAATCCTCGCTCAGATACAGCTTCAGCGGCGCGCTCATATGCAGCATTTCCTCGCTGCGGCGGTGCATGTACCAGCGCCGCGCCCGTACGGTCGCCCGCACGCTGAGCGGCGGGTTCTTGTTGACCTCCTGCGCCAGCTCACGCGCGACATCCAGGTAGGTGCCCTTCGGCGCGATCCGGTTGATCAGCCCGGCTTCCTTCGCTTCCTCCGCCGCGAAGAAACGGCCGGTCAGTGCCATTTCGGTCCCGAATGCCGCGGCGCCACGAAAATCCAGCAGGCCCCAGTATTTCGCCGCCCCCAGCCCGCGCGAGGTTTCTGTGATCTGGAACTTCGTGCCTTCCTCCGCCACGACGAGGTCGCATTCGAACACGATGCCGACGGACAGCCCCAGCACATAGCCATGCGGGGCGGCGATGACCGGCTTCCAGTTGACCGATTTGGTCAGCAGGTCATGCGAACTGGCGCCGTGCCCCTGTGGTCCGCCCAGCTTCTGGAATTCCTCCCTGCTGCGCAGCTGGCGCTGCTGCACATCGGCGCCGCTGGAAAACGCCCGGCCCTCGCCGCAAAGAATTGCGACATTGGCATCGGGATCGGAATCAAACTGTTTCAGCCGCTGGTCCAGCGCCATGACGAGTTCGTCGTTGAAGGCGTTGAGCTTTTCCGGCCGGTGAAAGGTGATGGTCGCGATCTGGTCGGTACAGTCATAGGACACCAGGTCTTCGAGCTTCGCGTCTGTCATTATCTTCTCCCCCTGCTTTCAATGTGAACCGGACCGCCCGGCGATAACACCAGATACAGCGACCAACAATTTCGTCGCGATGTCTGGTCCGGCAACGGATTGGCCAGTATTCCTTTATTAGAGTATCTGAACCATTCTCCTGCAACCGGCCCCGCAAAAGGTATGGATCCCTTGGCAGAAACAGACACCGCGCCCGTCCTGATCGTCGCCGGCCCCACGGCGAGCGGCAAATCGGCGCTGGCGCTGGCAGCCGCACAGGAATTCGACGGTGTCGTTATCAATGCCGACAGCATGCAGGTATATAAGGAATTACGGATTCTCACTGCGCGCCCCTCTCCCGTCGACGAAGCGCGGGCGCCGCACCGGCTTTACGGCGTATTGTCTGTGCGCGACACCTGTTCGGCGGCGCGATGGCGCGACATGGCCGTTGCGGAAATCACATCGGCGCACCGTGCTGGCAGGCTGCCCATCATCTGCGGCGGTACGGGGCTGTACCTGCGCGCGCTGACGAAAGGACTGTCGCCCATACCGGATATACCGGAACTGGTTCGTGAATCCGTCAGGAAACGTCTCGAAGCGGAAGGATTACCAGCCCTGTATAACGCGCTGCAGGCGATCGATCCCGCAATCGCCGCCAGACTGCCCCCTGGCGATAGTCAGCGTATAGCCCGGGCGCTGGAGGTGTATGAGGCAACAGACCGGCCACTTTCCGAATGGCAGGCCATCCCGGCGGAAGGGCCGCCGCCGGGACTGCGGTTTTCAACGATTCTGCTGCAGCCGCCACGCGCCGGCTTGTACGCTGCGTGCGACGCACGGCTTGACGCAATGATCGCCGAAGGCGCCCTGGCCGAGGTCGAGGCGTTGTACCGGTCGGACATCGACCCGACGCTGCCGGCGATGAAGGCGCTCGGTGTTCCGGATTTCCTGCGCCACCTTGCCGGCGACATTTCGCTCGGCCAAGCGGTTGCCGCTGCGCAACAGGCAACCCGGCGTTACGCAAAGCGGCAATCAACCTGGTTCAATAATCAGATTGTTTCGGATTTGTCGATTTCAGCGAAATATTCGGAAATTTGGCGTGATAAATTCTTTTCATTTATTCGCCTAAATCTATTGACCCGTGGAACATGACCCCCTATGTTCGCCGCCTTTCGGGCCATAAGGTCCGGGAAACATGGAATAACAGAGAGAACGACGAACGAAACGCGCCCGGTTGGACAACCGAGGCAGCGCAATAACTGTTGCATGACAGCATTGCACCGTGTTTCGAAACGGATGGAGAAGATCATGGCTAGCGAGAAAATGACCGGAGCGGAAATCGTCATCAAATCCCTGGTGGATCTGGGTGTCGAAGTCGTATTCGGTTATCCCGGCGGTGCCGTGCTGCCGATTTACGATGCGCTGTTCCAGCAGAACCGCATCCGCCATATTCTCGTCCGTCAGGAAGGTGGCGCCGTCCATGCCGCCGAAGGCTATGCACGCTCGACCGGAAAAGTCGGCGTCGTGCTGGTGACCTCTGGCCCGGGCGCGACCAATGCCGTGACCGGGCTGACCGACGCGCTGATGGATTCGATTCCGATCCTGTGTTTGACCGGGCAGG
>CAXBEC010000467.1:0-3185 GCA_963974145.1 uncultured Alphaproteobacteria bacterium
GCGCAGCGGTCGATCCGCGTGACCGAAACCAGCCGCCCGCTAGCGGTAAAGGTGATGTACCTGCTGAGCGATGTGGACGGCCCGGACAGCGGCAATTTCACCATTTTCCCCGGCAGCCATATGCGCCCCTTCCCGGACCGCGCCGAGCGTATCCCCAACCCGCATGCTGCGGGTGCGGTGCCGCTGCTCGGCAAGGCTGGCGACGCCTATGTCTTCCCGCACGCGATCTGGCACGGCCCCTCGCCGAACGGCTCCGGAAAGGCGCGCAAGACGTTGCTGTATAACTACTGCCAGATGTTCATGCGGCCCTATGATTTCGCCGGGCCCTATACGTCGCTGTTCGACAAATGCACCCCGCGCCAGCGCCGGCTGCTCGGCGATCTCGGCCACGAATTTCGCCCCGGCGACTTCTTCTACGCGCCGGAAGACCAGGAGGAAGTGATGGCGGCGGGCGGCCCGGTGGATCAGCGCGCGGCGACGATCTACCGGATGGCGGCGGACGAGGACGCCTAGGGGCGGTAATGGCTCACCGCCCCGTTCTGTCGTCCTCGGGCTCGACCCGAGGACCCAGGAACACGGCGCCCGTCCAGATGGCGTTCGGTCCCGCAAGTGGTGATGGTCAGGCATGGTTGCTCGGGTCAAGCCCGAGCAAGACGGTAGTACATTCAATCGAACAGCGTCGCGTCCGCCAGCCGCTTCTTGATGCTGTCCGCAATATACAGCGCCAGCGCCTGGATCGTGCTGGTCGGGTTCACGCCGCCCGAGGTGACCCAGATGCTGCCATCGACGATGAACAGGTTCCTCACGTCGTGGCAGCGGCCCCATGCGTTCACGACCGAGGAGCCTGCGTCCGTCCCCATGCGCGCGGTGCCGAGCAGATGGCCGGGGTAGTTCAGCATCTTGCGCGAGCAAGAAATATCCTTTGCCCCCGCCGCCCGCAGGACCTCCGTGCCCCGGGCGATGCCGTGCTCCATCATGGCCTTCGTGTTGTCGCTGAGCGTGTAGTCGATCTTTGGCGCGGGGATGCCGTGGCTGTCCTTCAGGACGGGATCGAGCGTCACGCGGTTATGCGCCTCCGGCAGGTCCTCACAGGCGACGCCGACCTGCAGCCGGCGGTACAGCATCGACCGATAAATCCGGTGATGGTCCCGACCGAAGGAGAGGCAGCCGCGCGCCATTGAATTGATCGCCTCATTGGCCGGGCCGGTGCCGCGGGTGAACTGCAGCGTGTAGCCCCGGGTGAAGCCCCGCGATGGATCGGTCTCGTAGAATTCCTTGCTCCAGATCACCGTCTGCGGTCCCCGGTCGCCGTCCATTTCTTCGTCGCCATAGCCGATGATCATCGGCCAGGGATGCAGCATCAGGTTCCGCCCGACCTGCCCGGATGAATTGGCCAGCCCGTCCGGGTGCTGCGCGCTCGCCGAATTGAGCAGCAGGCGCGGCGTGCCGACCCCGTTGGCGGCGAGGATCACCATTTCCGCCGGCTGGAAGCGTTCCACCCCTTCCGGGTCGAAATACACCGCGCCCGTGGCCATGCCGTCGCCGCGGGTCGTGACCCTGCGCACCCGGCTGCGCGGGCGCAGCTCGACCCCGGCGCGGATTGCCGCCGGCCAGTAGGTGATGTCGGTGCTCGCCTTCGCCCCCTGCGCGCAGCCCGGTGTGCAATGGCCCAGGTTGATGCAGGGCGCGCGCCCGTCATATTCCGTCGTCGCCACCGCGATGTCGGAGGGCCACCAGTGCCAGCCCAGCCGGTTCGCCGCCTTCGCATAGATTGTCCCGGTCCGGCCCAGCGGCACCGGTGGCATGGTCGGCTGGTGCGGCGGATAGGCGGGGTCGCCTGCCAGCCCGGCCACCCCCGTTATGCGGTCGTTTTCCGCGAAGAAGGGCTCCAGCGTCCAGTAATCGATGGGCCAGTCATCGGCCACCCCGTCCAGTGTCTTCACCCGGAAGTCGCTGGGATGCATGCGCGGGAAATGGGCGGTGTACATTACCGTGCCGCCGCCGACCGCGTTGAAATTGGCGACCTTCATGATCGAATTGTCGTCATTGACGGGATAGTCGGCGTCGCAACCGCGGCGGTTCGGCGTGATGTCGAAATCCGAATAGCGCCGCGCTTCCCAGTCGCGCCCGTTGCCGGGGAAGTCGGTGGGCTTCATCCAGTCGCCCTGTTCGAGGCACAGGATACGCATCCGCGTTTCCGCCAGGCTCCAGGCGACGGCGGCGCCGGACGCGCCAGAGCCGATGATCAGCACATCGACCTTCTCGTCACGGGGAAGCGATTCGTGATCGGCAGGACCGGCCATGCTCACCCGCCGGTCCCGTTGCCGGTGCCGTCAAGGTCGCGCCACATCCGGGGCCGGGCCCGCACGGCGTCGGCCAGCGACCAGTCGCTCTCCGGCAGCTCGTGTCCTTTGGGGAAGGGCGCGCGCGGCTCCAGCCCCAGCGAGGCGATCACCCGGTCGTCGCGGTAATAACACTGCAACACCGCCCGCCCGAGTGCGATGGTGACAGCGTCTTGCGTCTCATGAAGGGCCATGGCGGCAGACTCCGCAGCCGCATCGTCCAGCGCCGCGAAGTCGCCGCTGGAAAGGGCTGACAACCGGTCGAGCGCTTCGCGTACGGCATCAAGGTCGCGCCCCAGCGAACGCAGGATGTCGTCGATGATCGGATCGTCGTCCGCCCCGGGCACGCCAAACGCAGCATCTGCCGGCACCATAAATCCGGCCAGCCGCCGCAGCTTAAGCGCTTCGGCTTCCGTCAGCCCGCGTTCCAATTCCTCCCCCATGTCTCCTCCGGCGGAAACTCTGTGCAGCGATACTGTTCTACCCGATGTCTGTGGCGTCAAGGCTGGGTGGTGGTGCTTGCTCCAAATAACCGAACGACCCGGGCGGTCCGCCGATATACACTGCGCGTAAACACGCAACAGGGAAGGGTGGAAGCATGCAATCGATCGAGGGAAAAGTCGCCTGGGTGACCGGGGCGGGGACGGGGATCGGTCGGGCCGGGGCGCTGGCGCTGGCCGGGGCCGGGGCGAGGGTGGTGCTGTCGGGCCGCCGCGTGCCGGAACTGGAAGCCGTTGCCGGACAGATCACCGAGGCGGGCGGGTCGGCGGAAATCGAACCGCTCGATATCGTGGACAGCGCGGCGGCCGCCGCGGTGGTGGCGCGGATCGTGGAACAGCATGG
>CAXBEC010000468.1:0-3181 GCA_963974145.1 uncultured Alphaproteobacteria bacterium
CCGCCATTGATTTCCACCGTCGGTACAGAAGGCGTTCCCGGGGAATCCGCGGTGTAATTGGCAAAGAAGTACTGCTCCGCAATGCTTCTGATTTCCGCTTCGGTGCTGCCCGCCGCGCCCGCCGCCAGCCCGGCCGCATCGAGGGCGAATGCGAGTCGCGAACGCGCCATATACGCACGCGACACATCGACAACCGTTCCCACCCCCAGCACAACCGGCACGGCAGCAAAGGCCCACAGCACCAGGACACTGCCGCGCTGATTGCGCGTCAGCATTGCCAGGAAGCGCGAAACGCGTGACCGTATTTCAGAAATGCGATGCATCATGGCCGTCTCCGGTCATTCCCTTTCAATGGAGGCGCTGCGGCGCGGGTGCGCAAAGGCAACTTCCTCAAGCTGAATATTGCCGAAGACAAGATCGCCAAACATCGGCGTATAGGTGTAACGCGCCCGGACAATGACGACGCTGTCTCCCGGCGGCCCCATTCCCGTGGCCAGACTGGCGGCATCCGCGACCGTTCCACCGCGCAGACTTTCGGTCCATTCCACGTTTGGCGTGCCATCATCGGAATCGAAAATGACGCTGGAAATCCCAACCGAAAGGCCTTGTTCCAGATAAGGCTGAATAACAAGGTCAGCCGCGGCAAAGATGTCCGCAAGCCGGGAATTCTTCAAAGTCGGTTTCTGGGTTGCCAGGTCCGCGGTCGCATAGGCAGCGTTCTGCAGCTTGCGGTCCAGTCGCAACATCGCCGTTGCTTCCACGACACCGGCCAGCATCAGCGCCATCATGGGCACGATGAGGACGAATTCCGTCAGCGCCGCCCCCCGCGAACACTGCAGGCACCGGATAATGTGCCGCGCGGCCCGTATATCCGGCCGCATCATCCGCCCAACTCATAGGGTTCGTTCTGGAAGGCCATTGTCGCCATCAGGACCGCGCTGCCGGTCCCGTCCGACGATAAAGCCTGCGCCACCAATGGCGTCTTGTAATGCCACCGGTATATGACCCGGATAATGGTCATTTCACCGCTGTCGCCCGGCAGGAAGGCCGCGCCGACCACGTCCCCTTCCTCATCGAATTCCAGTGTCGTTGCGACAGACGTAAAATTGTCGAACTTGCGGACGTCGAACACCACTTCATTACAATCGATCAGTTCAAACAGTTCCGCGCACAGCCGGGTGCGAAATGCCTCAAGCGGGTTAGCGGCCACCTGCACCTGGCCGGTCCGGATCTGCCGGGCCGCGGCTTCCGCAGCACCTTCCAGCGTCGCGCCGACGAACAGGGTTAATCCGACTTCAATGGTCGATACCATCAGCAGGATCACAAAAGGGGCGACAAAGGCGAACTCCACCATCATGCCGCCACCTTCGGAATTCAGGAACGCCCTGCCGGGGAACCGTACCCGGATGAGTTTCGCCAGAGACGACAGCGTCATTGATGGGCATCCCGCTAGATTAGTTAAACGTGCCGTACTATAAATAAAAACAACCATTACTTCAAATATTATTTATTTAACCTAAATAAAAAATAATTATTACTTAATTAATACTGTATATTGGTAAAATTTTAAATTATTTACATCAGTGAAATGCATCCGACCTGTCACCAGATTCGGCCAGTATCCGGGCCATGTAGCGCGAGAAGGCGAGCGCTACCGTCAGCGGGATTTCAACCTCGGGCAACGCCTGCCCTGATTCACCTGTTTCCCGGACCTTCATGGGATTGTCAGGAACAGCAACCGTGGCCGTACCGTCCTCCTTACGCCCGGCAGGAACGATGCCAGGCCGGCTTACCGGCCCGATTTCAAAAATCGCATCGACGCCATCCTGATCAATACGCGCCGCACTGCCATTGATTATCGCACCGGCACGATCGATCCGGGAGCGCATTGCCCCGCTCGTTTCCGCGACAACGGCGGCAAGATACGCTATGTCGGCCGTCGCAATCAGGCTGCCAATCGTTTCGATGGCGCCGGCCACCATGGCGTTTAGCTGGCCGATGATCAGGTCAAAGGGCTCTCGGTACTCTGGTGGCGAGAATTCGTACGCTTCGACAGCGAGGTCACGGGACGTGAACTGGCTATCGAGAAAATGCTGCTGATAGCTTTTCGGTCGCCAGCTCTCAACATCCTCGAACATTTCAGGCATATCCGGTACGATTTCGAGCAGCATAACGACTTCATTGAAATGGTTCAGATAATCCGTCGACAATAGCGTCACATCGTTGATCGTCGTCTCCCGCACCAGGGCCTGGTATGAGTGGTAAACGGAATCGCTCATTTCTCAGCAATGCTCTCCTGCTATCCCAGCGCGCACCGGCGTGGCACTGTCAGGAGTGCTTATATCGCGACGTTTTTACGTAACCGTTAATGCGTCAGAGAGGTGGACCGGGAACAAAATTCATCGTTCTGCGATAGCGCCCCGCGCCGGCATGCGGTAGACAGTCCGGTGCCGCGTTGAATCCAGGAGCCCACCCAACATGAATGACCGCCCCAACCAGATTGCCGGCCATCTAGTTGATCAGTTTGGCCTGGAAGGCGCCATGGAAGCTGTCCGAAACGGGGTCACCGATGCGCATGCCGCAGGCGACAATTACCGGCTGAGCATCTGGCGCGAGGTCAGGCGCCTTTTGCGCGACAGGCAAAAAACTGAAAAGACGCTGAACGTCTCGGACGCCTGATACGCCGCTTTTCCGTGGCCGCCTCCCCTTGTGCGTCCCCTGCCAGGCTGTCCTACTGCACCCTGACATTGGGATCATTTCCGGGAGGAAAAGGCATGAGTAATTCCGGCGAAAAGACACTTATCAGCAAAACAGCCCTGATCACCGGCGCGGTTCGGCGATCCGGGCGGGCAACGGCGCTGGAACTGGCGCGCCTTGGCGCGGCCATCGCCATCAATACACGGCGTTCTGTCGACGAAGCAGAGGCGGTAAAGCGCGAAATCGAGGCCATGGGCGGCAGGGCCGCTGTCTACATCGCCGATGTAACCGACGAACAGGCCGTCACCGACATGGCAGCCGCCATTACCCGCGACCTGGGCGGGGTCGATATCCTGGTCAACAACGCAGCAGACCGGGGCCGGATTCCGACCCTGGAACTCAGTCTGGAGGAATTCCACCGGGTCGTGCACATCATTCTGGACGGCGCCTTCCTGTGCTCACGCGCGGTCATTCCGCACATGCT
>CAXBEC010000469.1:0-3181 GCA_963974145.1 uncultured Alphaproteobacteria bacterium
TTACGTGGGCGGGGCGGTGCTGGACCGGGTGCAGTTCAACGGCTGGGTCGGCGAATTGCCGGCGGATGAGGCGGCAGCCGAAGCGAAACGCTGGCAGGATGCGGGTTTCAAGTCGCTGAAAATCAAGGTCGGCACCGGCGTCGCAGCAGACGCGGACCGGGTGACGGCGGTGCGCGATGCCGTCGGCAGCAACATGCAACTGCGCATGGACGCCAACATGCAATACGACGTAACCGGAGCACTGGAACTCTGTCAGGCAGTAAAGTCCTGCGACATGCAGTTGTTCGAGCAACCAACGCCGAAAGACGACCTGGACGGCCTGGCGACAATCCGGCGCGACGGCGGCATCCCGATCATGGCGGATGAATCGATCAGCGACCACGAAAGCCTGATCCGGGTGATCAAGGCGGAATGCGCCGATTTCGTAAAGTTCGGCATCAAGCAGGCCGGCGGGCTGCTGCCGGCGGCACGCATGCTGGCCACCGCGGAAGCAGCCGGGTTGCCGGTCGTGCTGGGGCACGGGTTCGGTCTGGACCTCAGCACCATGGCGGAAATCATGCTCGGCGCCACCTCACACAATATCGTGCCGGGGCTGGAATGCGTCGGGCCGCTCAAGGTGGTCGATACGGTCGCCACGACGCGGCTGGACATCAGCAGCGGCAGCATCGCCCTGCCTGGCGGTCCCGGGCTCGGCATCAAGCTCGACGAGGCAAAACTGGCGCAATACAGCGAGACTGCGCCCTGAGCGTCACGGCGTTCCGAGACCCGGCATCAGCCGGAGCGCATTGCCCCGCGTGATCGCCGCCATATCCGCCGGTGTCAGGCCCAGACCGGCCCGGGAAAGCGCCGCGAGCCCCTCCGTCGTATCCGTTAACGGCACATAGGGGAAGTCGCTGCCCATCAGGACCTGGCTGACCGGTGCGAGCGCCAGTAGCGCCGCGATGGCGGGTTTCGACACCGTGCCCCCCAGGTCATAGTACAGGCGCGCCAGTTCGGCCTCGACACCGTCCGGCGCCTGTACCTTCATCTCTTCCCGGCCATAGTATGAAATCCGGGGCGCCACCATCGGCACGAACCCGCCCGCATGGCAGAAGATCCAGCGGATATCGCGCCAGCGCCGGAAGGTTCCCTTGAACAGCATATTGGTCACCGTACGCGTGGTATCGGCCGGCACCTCCGCGATCATCGGGATTACTTCGGGAAACAGGTTCCGGCAGCAGAACGGCACCGAGGGATGCACGAAGGTGACAACCTTGCGGCGATTCAGTTCCGCCATTACCGGCGCGAACCGTTCATCGCCCAGCCACATGTCGCCGTAACTCGTCAGCAGTCCGATACCGTCCGCCTTCAGCGTATCGAGCGCATAGGCGATTTCGGCCAGGCTGCCTTCCGGGTCCGGCAGCGGCACGGCAGCGAAGAAACCGTAGCGGCGGGGGTATTTCGCCACCAGCCCGGCCGCGTATTCGTTGACCCGGCGCGCGGTGTTGCGGGCGCGTTCCGCATCGTCAAACCATACGCCGGGCGTCGACAAGGACAGCACCGACGTCGCGACGCCGACATCGTCCATCGCGGCAATGGAATGTTCCGGGGACCAACCCGCCCAGGCCGGCGACAACTTTCCACCGCGTCCCGCGGCGATCTTGTCGCGGTATTCGTCAAGGTAAAAGGGCGGCACGATATGATGATGTACGTCAATGGCGTGGCAGTTCGGAGCGCGCATGATAATAGACATCCCTGTTGCGTCATGACAGGCACGGTGACCGGCATGAAAAGTCGCTCACCGCGATTGAATCCCCGCAGTCTGTCGAAACCGGGCCTGTCGGTAAAGATTAGCGGGTTGCGGAGTGACTTCCGGAATGGAAGAATTAAGCGGGCACACAACCGCAGAACAGAGGCTGACCGAGATGGACGATTCCAAGCAAGCGCGAGAGGCCAGTGGCGAATCCGGTCTTTTGCCCACAACATCGCATCAGATTCTTGGGCCCTTTTACCCGCTCAGCAAGCCATCAAAAGGCGGCGACCTGACCCGGGTCGATGGCCGGCCAGGCCATGCCGCGGGCCAGTTGATATACCTGTCGGGACGCGTACTCGACCGAACCGGCGCCCCGGCGCGCAATGCGAAGATCGAGATATGGCAGGCCAATACGCACGGACGCTACACCCATCCCAATGACGACAACCCCGCGCCGCTGGATCCCTGCTTCGAGGGTTTTGCGGTTATCGAAACCGACAGCGATGGCGCCTACAGCCTGAAAACCATAAAGCCCGGCGCCTACCCGGCCGGCCCCGGCCGCATCCGCCCGTCGCATATCCATTTCGAGGTGTTCGGCAAGCGCGAGCGCTTCGTGACGCAGATGTATTTCGCCGGCGACCCCCATCACGAACAGGATCCCTGGCTTCAATCCTCCATCAAGCAGGAAACGATCGTGATGCCGATCATCGACCCCATCGCCGGTATGGAACCGGGAGCCGGACGGGTTAATTTCGACATCGTCCTGATGAACGGCTGAACCGGTCGGGCCAGGCGCCGCCGTTCCCTCCCTGATAGTCCAAATGGGGCCGAAACCGTTGAATAGGCGACAGCGCCTCACTACCTGAACTGAAGTTCCATGATGAAACGACCCGGTGCCGTTGCAGCCGGGCAATATGCCCTGTGACCGCTCGTCAGCGGACAGGTCGCGTATCCACAGGCCAATGCGCCAAAACGGGAGATGTTCCATGACAACGGTCGCCGGCGAGGCTGCCGCACCGGCTACACACCATGAACCTCAAAACCTGTCGGACCGGTTTGCGCTTGCAATCGTGAAAATAATGCGTGCTGCCGCGGATACCTTTTTCGCGCAGCGCTATAACCATCGCGCTGTCGTGCTGGAAACCGTGGCCGCGGTCCCCGGCATGGTGGGTGGGACATTACGGCATCTGGGGTCCCTGCGGCGCATGGAAGACGACGACGGCATTATCCGGGAACTCCTCGATGAGGCGGAAAACGAACGAATGCATCTGATGACCTTCGTCCAGATCGTAAAGCCCACTCGCCTGGAGCGGCTGCTGGTCGTTCTCGCGCAGGGCATATTCTACAATGCGTTTTTCCTGCTGTACCTGATTTCGCCAAGGACCGCGCATCGGGTCGCCGGTTATCTGGAAGAAGAGGCTATCGTCAGCTATGACCAGTATCTGCAGG
>CAXBEC010000470.1:0-3179 GCA_963974145.1 uncultured Alphaproteobacteria bacterium
GGTCGCGGAAGAAGATCACCAGATTGTCGAGCCAGGCCTGGCGGATTTCGGCGATGGTGTCGTCCGGCAGGTCCTGTGACAGATCGACGCCAAAGATTTCCGCGCCGAGCGATCCGGCAATCGGCCGGACCTCGATATGCCTGTAACTCATTCGAACATCCCCCTCCCGGGACAGCATTGCATAGTCGTCATTCGCACCAGATTAGCCCCGGCCCTGCGCCCCTAGCGATGCGGCAATTCGACCACGGCGGACCCCATGGCCGACAATTCGCCGTCCTGGTTTTCCGCGCGCTGGGAGATTTCAACGAGGTGCTTTCCGGCATCGACGAATTTCCGGCTGACCGTGCCGTTGATCAGGATGACATCGCCTTCCGGGTTGTGGCGGCGGACCTGGCATTTCGCCTTCTGCAGGAAGCCGTCATCGCCCATCCAGTTGGTGACGTGATGGGTCAGCCAGGAACAGCGTTCCGGCCCGTAATCATAGGCGCCGGGCACGCCGACCTTGTGGGCGAATTCTTCCTCCCAGTGGACGCGCTCGGGGCAATCGGGGATGCCGCGGCGGTTCTTGATGCCGAGGCCCGGATGGCTGGAGGCCTGCTGCCAGGCCAGCTTGTTGGCGCGGATATACAGCCCGCCCCAGCCCTGCGCATAGGCGATGAACCCGGTGACGGTCATCGGGCCCTTCACCATGGTCGGCAGTTCTTCGCCTTCGGTCACGTCATCCCAGTAGCGGGTTTCCGCGCCGCGGATCGTTTCTTCGTCGTAATAACGGTAATAGCTGTCCAGTTCTTCCTGGGTATAGACGCGCAGCGGGCCGGCCTTGACCTCGGAATATTTCGTGCCCTTTTCGCGGGCGATGTCGCGGTCGGTGCGGAAACACCAGCTGTCGGCCTCGGCCAGCAGGTCGCCGTCATCGCCGTAGAAATTCACGTGGTAAATCTGTTGCACCGTGCGGCCGGCGAAGCGGGTGTCGTGTTCGATCAGGTCCTTCAGCCAGGCTTCGGTGCGGATTTCGGTATTGCGCGCGACGGGCTTGTGCCAGTGCCATTCCGCGCCCGCCCACATGGCATGGACGCCGGGCATGCCGCCGACATAGCCGGAGATGATGCGGTTGGTCGCGAACAGGAAGCTGGGCGGCGCGATCACGTTGCCGTATTTGGTCTGCGCGGCATAGTCCGGGTCGCACCACAGCGGGTTGTCGTCGCCGATGCCGTGGGCGTAATGGCGGATGTTGTCGCGCGTCGCCTCATAGCACCAGGGCTCGGCGGTCTTGCCGATCTTCACGCCGATACGTTCGCGCAGGGCCGCCATGCCTTCTTCGGTGATCTTCGGGAATTCTTCCTGGGTCTCGATGCTCATCTGGTGCTCCTTGGGAATGGGGATGGCGGGATTCAGGCCTGCGGCAGCGCGTCGCGCAGCGCCTTGCGGTTGACCTTGCCGGCCGGGGTCTTGGGCAGGGATTCGACGAATTCGATCTGCCTTGGATATTCGTGGCGGCTCAGGCTGGTGCGGACCAGTTCCTGGATTTCCGCCTCCAGCCCGCTTTCGGGCTTACCTTTCAGCACGATATAGGCTCGCACGACCTGGCCACGGGTTTCGTCCGGCACGCCGATCACCGCGGTTTCGGCAACCCGGTCATGCTTGAGGATCGCGTCCTCGATTTCGACGGCGCTCATGGTCCAGCCGGCGGAGATAATGACATCGTCGGCCCGCCCGGCGTGATAGAAATAGCCGTCGGCATCGGTCCGTCCCAGATCCCTGGTCGGGAACCAGCCGTCGCGGCGGCGCACCACCAGCTCGCCCGTCTGCCCCGGGGGCAGCGGTTTGCCGTCCGGCCCGTGCACTTCGACCTCGACGCCGGGCACGGGCTTGCCCAGCGATCCGTCGCGCACGTCCAGGTCCCCGGCGCCCGGGTAATTGGCCAGGATGACGCCGACTTCCGTCGTGCCATACATGCTGCAGACCCTGATGCCAGACAGCGCTTCGATGAAGCTTGCGGTCTCGCTGTCGATCGGTTCGCCGGTGAAGGACAGCTTCTTGAACGCGTAGGTGTAATCCTGCGCGTGGCCCGAATTGCGCATCATCCGGTAATGCGTCGCAGCGGCGGAAAGGTTGGTGATCCCGAAATCCTGCAGCGCCTTGAGCAGGCGCACGGCGTCGAATTTGCCGCTGAACGTGCCGGTGGACACGCCCAGCGCGAGCGGCGCCAGCGTCCCGTGCCACAGCCCGTGTCCCCAGGCCGGCGATGACGGGCAGAAGAAGCGGTCGCCGGGCCGGATGCCGGTCCCGTAGAGTGCGGCGATCATCAGGGTCACGATGGATCGGTGGCTGTGCCGGACCGCTTCGGGCAGCTTGCGGGTGGTGCCCGAAGTGTATTGCAGCACGGCCAGGTCGCCGCCGGCGGTGTTCCATTCGAACGTATCGTCGAAGCCGCCCAGCGATTGCAGGAACGCCGCGTCGGCGACGATGACATCGGGGCCGCCCTCATATTGCGCGTCGCCGGCTTTTTCCGCGTTGGTGACGATCAGCTTCGGCTGGCAGTCGTCCACGCGCAGGCGGATGCCGTCCGGTCCGAACAGGGTGAACATCGGCACGGCCACCGCGCCCGCCTTCATCGCGCCGAACAGGGCGGTGTAATACGCCAGCGACGGTTCCAGCATCACGGCGATGCGGTCGCCCGGCGCGATGTTTCGCGATGTCAGGAAATGCGCAAAGCGGGCGGAACCGGCGGCGAGTTCGGCGAAGCTGATGATCTCGTCCGCGCCGTCGGCATGGGCGATGCGCAGCGCCGTGCCGCCGCCCGTGACATGCCGGTCGACGCATTCATGGGCGATGTTCAGCCGTTCCTTCGTGCCGTCGAACAGGTCCCAGAGGCCCTGCCGCGAAAAATGCGCCTGCGCGTCCCGGTACGACGTGTAATCGGTCAGTCTCGCCACGGATCCCCTCCTTCCAGTGCGGCTGCACCGGATTTCCCTATCCTAGGGGGCACGGGAAATCATTGTCAATAAGAACATATTATTGTATATAGACAATAAAAATAACCAAGGATCCGCGCATGGCAGAACCGAAATCGTCCGAATCGACCCATCGGCGGGTGCCGGCCGTGACCCGGGCCATCGGGATTCTGCGGCGGCTGGGTGCGTCACCTGAACCGCTGGGCGTCAATCAGCTCGCGCGCG
>CAXBEC010000471.1:0-3177 GCA_963974145.1 uncultured Alphaproteobacteria bacterium
AGATTTGATGAACACTAAGACATATGGGATCGGCATTGCCGGAACGGGGCTGATTGCGCCATTCCAGGCCAGGGCCATACAGGCAATGGAAGGCGCGGAACTTGTCGCCTTTCACGGTCGCAATGCCGAGCGGGTCAAGGCACTGGCGGCGGAATTCGGCTGCGCCGGTTACACCGACTGCGACGCATTCCTGAAGCATGACGGGCTGGACGTCGTGTCCGTCTGCACCGCGAGTGGTGCGCATCGCGACCCTGCCATTGCAGCCGCAAATGCGGGCAAGCATGTCGTGGTCGAAAAGCCGCTGGAAGTCACGACGGAGCGGGTGGATGAGATGATCGCCGCCT
Source organism: uncultured Alphaproteobacteria bacterium (assembly GCA_963974145.1). Classification (GTDB taxonomy): domain Bacteria; phylum Pseudomonadota; class Alphaproteobacteria; order UBA8366; genus MarineAlpha4-Bin1. Next base: position 345 of record CAXBEC010000471.1, read on the forward strand.
GCGACCGGAACAAGGTGATGCTGGCGGGAATTTTCCCCCGTCGCTACGTACCCTCGGCAAAACTGCTCAAACAGGCGGCCGATGCCGAACGGTTCGGGCGGATCATCATGGCCGACGCCTATATCAAATGGTGGCGCTCGCAGGCCTATTATGAAAGCGGTGCGTGGCGCGGCACCTGGGAACTGGATGGCGGCGGTGCGATGATGAATCAGGCCATCCACACCATCGACCTGCTGCTCTATGTGATGGGCGACGTCAAAACGGTGCGGGCGGAAACGAAGACCGTCGCGCATACCGGGATCGAGGTCGAAGATGTCGCAGTGGCGATGATCGAGTTCGAATCCGGGGCGATGGGCGTAATCCAGGCATCGACCGCATGCTGGTCGGAAGAAGGGCATCCGGCCGAAATCCAGATCTGCGGCACGAAAGGGTCCGCCTTCATGACCGATGACAAATTCCGGGTCTGGGAATTCCAGGAGAAAAAACCGGAAGACGAACAGATCAGAGCCGAACACGGGTTCAACGCCGATGCCGGCGGGGCCGGTGCGGCGGACCCGGCGGCGATCAGCTTTTTGTGGCACCAGTGGAATTTCGAGGATGTGGTCGCGGCTTTGCGCGAAGGGCGAAAGCCGCTGGTGGACGGCGCCGAAGGACGGCGCGCCATCGCCCTGATCCGCGCCATGTATGAATCCAGCGCCCGGGGCGGCGAAAAAGTGGAGGTGCGTTGAATGTATCTGACAGGATTCGCCGATGAGGCGGCGCAGGGGCTGGACGGGCAGATCAGGGCCACGAAGTCGCTGGGCTGGAACGCCATCGAATCGCGCGGCATCGACGGCAAGAACATCCATGACATGCCCGATGACGCTTTCGACCGCGCCTGCGAGCAGCTCGGCGCGGCCGGTGTCTCGGTCAACTGCTTCGGCTCGACCATCGCCAACTGGGGCAAGAAGGTGGACGATCCCTTCGATATCACCCTGGCGGAAATCGATCGCGCCATCCCGCGCATGCAACGGCTCGGCACCAGACTGATCCGGATCATGAGCTATGCAAGGCGCGATGACGACGACCAGATGGAGGCTGAACGCTTCCGCCGCCTGCGCGAGGTCGCCCACCGCTTCACCGATGCCGGCATTACGCCAGTGCATGAGAACTGCATGAATTACGGCGGCATGAGCTGGCAGCACACGCTGAAAATGCTGGAGGCCGTACCGGGATTGAAACTGGTTTACGATACCGGCAACCCGGTCATCACCAAGGATTATTCAAAGGGCGGTACGGAATATCAGGACCCGTGGGAATTCTATTCGAATGTCCGGCCGCATATCGCCTATGTCCATATCAAGGATGTGGTGATGGATGGTGAGCGCGAGGACTATCGCTATCCCGGTGAAGGTGGCGGGCATATTCCCGAGGTCCTGCAGGATCTGAAGGATACCGGCTATGACGGCGGGATTTCCATCGAACCGCACATGGCGGCAGTCTTCCATGACCCGGATGCGGGCCGAAAGTCCGAGGATGAAAGTTACGCGATCTACCTTGAATACGGTCAACGGGTCATGGCGTTGCTGGATGGCATCGGCTACCGCTGGACAGCATACCGGCAACCGTAAGCGAGGTTGCGCGGACGGGCATCAGGCCGCATCATCGCGCAAACGATACCGGGAGCAGAATCAGCCATGCATAGCGCGGACGTCATCGTTGTCGGCGGCGGCATGTTCGGGTCGGCCATTGCCTACGGGCTGCGGCGGCGCGGGCTGGATACGCTGATCCTCGACGGGCATGACGATGTGCTGCGGGCCGCACGCGGTAATTTCGGGCTGGTCTGGGTGCAGTCCAAGGGCATGGGGTTACAGCGCTATACCGAATGGAGCCGCGAATCGTCCCGACTCTATGCCGGTTTCGCTGAAGACCTGAACGACAGCGCCGGGATATCGATCAGCCATCAGAACCAGGGTGGTCTGCAACTGCTGTTGAGCGACGAGGAAGCCGAAACGCGGCGGCGCAATATCGACCGCATGCGCCAGCAGGCCGGACCGGAAGGCTTCGACTGCGACATCATTGACCGCGCGGCGGTACAGAAAATGCTGCCTGACATCCGTATCGGCAAGGATGTCGTCGGCGCTTCGTTCTGCCCGGATGACGGTCATGTCAATCCGCTGCGGCTGTTGCGGGCAATGCATCGCGGTTTCCTGCGTCTGGGAGGCTCGTATCGATCCTGTTGCGAGGTCACGAACATCGGTTATGCACATCACTGTTTCACCGCCGAAACCGCGAGCGGCAATTTTACGGCCCCCCGAATTGTTCTTGCTGCGGGACACGGTATTTCAAAACTGGCTCCCATGGTCGGGCTAGAGGTGCCGATCCGTCCACAGCGCGGCCAGGTGCTGATCACCGAACGGATCGAGGCTCGGCTGAACCTGCCTACGGTCGATGTCCGCCAGACCGATGAAGGGGGTTTCCAGTTCGGTACGACAGAAGAAGATATCGGCTTTGATGACGGCACGACCCTGATCGATACAAGCCGGATTGCCCGCCGTGCCGTGCAGTGCTTTCCGCAACTCGCCAGCGTCCGGCTGATGCGCAACTGGGGCTGCGTCCGCGTGCTGACGCCGGATAAATGCGCCATATATGACGAATCGGAAAGCCATCCCGGCGCCTTCGTCGCAACCTCGCATAGCGGTGTAACGCTGGCTGCCGCCAACGCCTATCGTGCGGCGGCGTGGATCGCGGACGGGGCCACCCCGCCCGGTTTCGAGAAATTCAGCGCGCGGAGGTTCCATGTTCCGGCGGCTACATGAGGTGCCCACGGTCGCTGTCGATTTCGAAGGCGAGC
>CAXBEC010000472.1:0-3174 GCA_963974145.1 uncultured Alphaproteobacteria bacterium
GGGCGTGACCAGAGCCAGTCCTTCACCGGTTGGTGGGCGCAGCAGTTCGGTACCCCGAATTATGCCGCTCATGGCGGCTTCTGTTCCGTCAATATAGCCGCCGGCGGCCTGTACACGATGGGCAGCGCCTTCTGGGAATTCAGCGAGCCGGACTGGGAAAATACCCGCTATTTCATGATGTTCGGCGTCGCCGAAGACCACGACAGCAATCCCATCAAGAAAGGTCTCGGCAAGCTCAAGGGCAACGGCGCCAAGTTCGTTTCCATCAATCCGGTACGCACCGGTTATTCCGCAATCGCCGATGAATGGCTCGGCATTACGCCCGGTACGGACGGGTTGTTTGTACTGGCGCTGGCACACGAACTGCTGCGTGCGGGCAAGGTCGATGCGAAATATCTGGCGCGCTACACCAACGCGCCATGGCTCGTGATCCAGAATCCGGGTGGTGCCGATGACGGGCTGTTCGTTCGGGACGAAAACGGCGATGCCCAGTGCTGGGACCGCGCCACGAACGGCCTCGCCGATCCGCTCGCCGCTGCGACGAAGCCTGAACTGAAAGGCGAATTCACCCTTCCGGACGGACGTCGCGCAAAGCCTTCTTTCCAGCTTATCGCTGAACGTTACCTTGACCCGGAATATGCGCCTGAAGCGGTTGCCGACCGGGTCGGCATTTCCGCTGAGACCATCCGGCGGCTCGCCGCGGAACTGGCAAAGGCGGCGTTTGAGGAACAAGTCGTCATCGATGTGCCCTGGACCGACTGGACGGGGCGCAAACATGACAAGATGATCGGGCGCCCTGTCAGCATGCATGCCATGCGGGGCATCTCGGCCCATTCCAACGGTTTTCACACCACCCGCGCGATTCATCTGCTGCAACTGTTGCTGGGCAGTATCGATGTACCGGGCGGCATGCGTTACAAGCCGCCCTATCCCAAGCCGCTCAGCGCCCTGCCCAAACCAACCGGAAATGCGGCGGATATTCACCCCAATACCCCTCTGCCGGGACCGCATCTCGGGTTTCCCCGCTCACCGAAGGACCTGCTGGTCGATGACAAGGGCACGCCGCAGCGAATAGACAAGGCCTTCAGCTGGGATACTCCGCTATCAGCGCATGGCCTGATGCATATGGTCATCAGCAATGCCTGGAAAGGCGACCCCTACCCGATCGATACCCTGTTCATGTATATGGCCAACATGGCCTGGAATTCGTCGATGAATACGGCGGAAACCATGAAGATGCTGACGGACAAGGATCCGGAGACGGGCGAGTATAAAATTCCCCGCATCATCTACTCGGATGCATTCTATTCCGAGACCGTGGCCTATGCGGACCTGATCCTCCCGGACACGACCTATCTGGAGCGCTGGGACTGTATCTCGCTGCTGGATCGGCCGATTTGCGACGCGGATGGTGTCGCCGATTCCATACGGCATCCCGTGGTAGCACCCGACCGCAACGTCCGACCGTTTCAGGATGTTCTGCTCGACCTCGGAGCCAGTCTCGGCCTTGCCGGCATGGTCAATCCCGACGGGTCCCCCCGGTTCCCGGAAGGTTACAAGGATTACCTGACAAACCATGAGCGCCGCCCCGGTATCGGTGCCCTCGCCGGTTGGCGCGGCGAGAACGGGGAAAAGAAAGGCCAGGGAGCCGTCAATCCCGAGCAGCTCGACCGTTATGTGGAGAACGAATCCTTCTGGCGCTACGAACTCCCCGATCCGTTGAAGTACTTCAAGAACGTCAACAAGGAATACCTTGAATTCGCAGTCGAGATGGGCTTCCTGAACGACACCAAACCCATCATCCACCAGCTCTATGCGGAAGAATTGCAGACATTCCGCCTTGCCGCCCAGGGGCATGGCGATGTGCAGCCACCCGAGGCCCACCGGGGCCGCGTTGAAACCTATTTCGATCCGCTGCCAATCTGGTATCCGCCCTTTGAAGAGCAGGCGGAAAGCGTCGAGGACTATCCCTTCCACGCGATCACGCAGCGCCCCATGGCGATGTATCATTCCTGGGGCGGTCAGAATGCCTGGTTGCGGCAAATCCATGGCAGTAACCGGCTGTATATGTCCCGTACGAAGGCCGGTACACTTGGTATCGGCGATGATGACTGGGTCTGGCTGTCGAGCCGGAACGGCCGCATCAGGGTTCAGGTTGCGCTTATGGATGGTGTCAATACCAATACGGTCTGGACCTGGAACGCCATTGGCAAACGCAAGGGGACCTGGAACCTGGAACCGGATGCGCCTGAGGCGAAAACCGGGTTCCTGATGAACCACCTGATCGACGAGTTGCTGCCGGAACAGCCTGGCGGTTACCGTTATACGAACTCGGACCCGGTAACCGGTCAGGCCGCCTGGTACGACCTGAGGGTGAAAATCGAAAAAGCGGATCCTGCTGAAACGCACGAATCCGATCCACAATTCCCCGAGATAAAATCAAAAACACCACTGGCGGATCGCCCCAGGATTTTGCGATACGGCGAAGATTTCCGGAAGGCGCGGGAGAAAAAACAATGACCAGTCTGCCGACACAAGCCCCGGCCAAGAGACTGGGCCTCGTCATCGACCTCGATATCTGCGTCGGCTGTCATGCCTGCGCCGTGAACTGCAAGGAATGGAATACCGGCGGATATCATGCGCCGTTGACCGACACCGATCCCTATGGCGGCGATCCGCAGGGCGTCTGGTTCAACCGGATTCACAGCTTCGAAGTACAGAACGACAGCAGCGCTCGCACGGTACATTTTCCGAAATCATGCCTGCATTGTGATAATGCCCCTTGCGTGACCGTCTGCCCGACCGGCGCCTCCTACAAACGGGTTGATGACGGTATCGTTCTGGTCGATGAGTCACGATGCATCGGCTGCAAGCTGTGTTCCTGGGCCTGCCCCTATGGCGCCCGGGAATTCGATGGCGATGCCGGGGTGATGAAGAAATGCACGCTGTGTATCGACCGGATCTACAACGAGAATCTGGAGGAAGTCGCGAGAGTACCGGCCTGTGTCTCCACCTGCCCGGCGAATGCGCGGCATTTTGGCGATTTCAACGATCCGGAATCGAAGGTCTCAAAGGTAACAGCGGAGCGTGGTGGATATGATCTGATGCCGGAGATGGATTGCGCGCCGACCAACAAATACCTGCCGCCCCGCAAGCCGCAAATCGGCGCTGCGG
>CAXBEC010000473.1:0-3172 GCA_963974145.1 uncultured Alphaproteobacteria bacterium
GTCCGACAATCTATCATCATCACGGCGACTTGACGCCATTTCGACACTGGCCGATATCCGCGGCCTGCCGGTGATCGACCAGGGGCTGGTATTCGCCGTCAGCCATTCCGGTCGCATGGTATCAATCGATGTCCGGTCAGGAACGCGTGCGTGGGAGCAAAGCCTCGGCGGTGTTAATATGCCCTGGGTCGCGGGACAGTTCGTCTACGTTCTCACCAATGACAATCAATTGGTCTGTCTGACGCAGCGCGGTGGACGTATTCGCTGGGTCCGCAACCTGCCGCAATATGAAGAAAGCGACAGCAAGGACGACCCGATAAAGTGGTCCGGTCCCGTTCTGGCCGGAGATCGCCTGATAATTGCAGGGAGTCATGGCGAGGCGTGGTCGGTCTCCCCATATACAGGGAAGGTCCTTGGACGGCTGGATCTTTCCGATCCCGTCCTCCTGCCCCCGGTGGCGGCGGGAGGGACAGTGTATTTTTTGACCGAGGATGGCGACCTGGTCGCCATGCGGTAACGGACGGCATATTAGCGAATGACATTTACAGTTGTGATAGTCGGCCGGCCCAATGTCGGTAAATCTACCTTGTTCAACCGTCTGGTGGGCAAGCGGCTGGCGCTGGTCGATGATACGCCGGGGGTCACCCGGGACCGGCGTGAGGGTAGTGCTCAGCTGGCGGACCTGAAATTCAACGTCATTGATACTGCGGGACTCGAAGAGGCCTTTGACGACAGCCTCGAAGCGCGGATGCGACGCCAGACGGACCGGGCCGTGGAAGATGCCGACCTTGCCTTGCTGCTGATTGATTCCCGTGCCGGGGTCACGCCGCTGGATGCCCATTTTGCCGCCTGGTTGCGGCGGGGAAATACACCGGTTCTGCTGGTCGCCAACAAATGCGAGGGCCGGCTGGGTGAAGAAGGGCTGTACGATGCCTTTTCGCTGGGCATTGGCGAACCGATCCCACTTTCTGCTGAACATGGCGAGGGGATGGCGGATCTGTTCGCGGCACTGGTGCGGCATATCGAAGGAATGGAGAACGACGAGGCAAAGCCTTATGAGCAGGCCTTGCAGCTCGCGATCGTCGGACGGCCGAATGTCGGCAAGTCGACGCTCATCAACCGGTTGATCAAAGAGGACAGGCTGCTCACCGGGCCGGAAGCGGGGATTACGCGCGATTCCATCACTGTTGACTGGACCTACAAGGGGCGCCCCCTGAAACTCGTGGATACGGCGGGATTGCGCCGACAGGCCCGGATAACGGAAAAAATTGAACGCCTGTCCCGTGCCGATACGGAACGTTCGATCCGCTTTGCACAGGTTGTCGTCCTGCTGCTGGATGCGACCGATATGCTTGAAAAGCAGGATCTGACCATTGCGCGCAACACGATAGAGGAGGGCAGGGCCCTGATCATCGCCGCCAACAAATGGGACCTGATCGAGGACCGTGAAGCGGCGCTGGCGAAGCTGCGCGACCGGCTGGAACGCTCGCTGCCGCAGGTGCGCGGCGTGCCGATCCTGACCCTTTCGGCGCTGAACGGTCGCAACCTGGACCGGCTGCTGGATAGCGTCTTTTCGATTTTTGACCTTTGGGATACCCGGATCAGTACCTCGAAACTGAATGAATGGCTGGGATTCATGATTGCGGATCATCCGCCGCCCCTGGTTTCGGGACGGCGCGTGCGGTTGCGCTATATGACGCAGATCAAGTCGCGCCCGCCGACATTCGCCTTCTGGACCTCACGGCCGGAAGCCCTGCCGGAATCCTATATGCGGTACCTGATGAACGGGCTGCGCAAGGATTTCGGTCTTGATGGCGTGCCGCTTCGGCTGCTTCTCCGGAAAGGCAACAATCCTTACGCGCCAAAGGAATGATCGTCCGGGCCGTCGGGTTGCTGGTATGCGGGCTGTTATCGGCCTGTGCCGGAATGTTACCGGGGCACGAGACAACGCCATGGGACGGTCGCTGGGTCGGCCATTTCGAGTCGTCCCTTGGACTGCTCGGTTGTCCGTCCCGCAGCGTACTCGACCTGCAGATTGATGCAGGTCGAATGACGGGCGGCGCCAGCACGGGTGCGATGGTCATCAGTCTCAGCGGTGCTGTCACACAATCCGGCGAGGTCCGGGAAGGCCTGTTTATCCGCGACGGCACGCCGGCCGCTGGCAGGGCAACGCCTGTGAAGGCACCTGGCAATTGCAGCGTTTCAGGTAAACCGCGGCTTTACTGCGCGTTGATTTTTTCGCCGTTCTGAATGCATTCGGCGGAGGCCAGTTCGACGAAGGCATCGGTAATGGAATCCGGCAGGGCCAGAGCCTCGGGATCTTCTCCCGGGAAGGCTTGGGCGCGCATTGATGTGCGGACCGCGCCGGGGCTGAGGATATTGGCGCAGACGGTTGTCGTGGCTATTTCACCGGCATAGGTGCGAACCAGTGATTCCAGGGCGGCCTTGCTGGCGGAATAGGCGCCCCAATAGGGCTTGGCCGTCCGTGCAGCGCCTGAGGATACGAAAATGGCCCGCCCGGCATCCGACAGCCGCAACAACGGGTCGAAACTGCGGATAAGCCGGTAATTCACGGTAACGTTCAGCGCAAAGGCTTCTTCCCAGATATCCGGTTTGATATGGGCGATCGGGGACAGGATGCCCAGTGTCGCGGCATTGCCCACCAGAATGTCCAGCTTGCCGAAACGCTGATGCACCGCGGCGCCCATCTGATCAATCTGATCCATCTCCAGGAGGTCCGCGGGGACGAGCGTCGCGGAACCGCCGACAGCCCGGACGGCGTCATCGACCTCTTCAAGCCCGCCGACGGTTCGTGCGGTCAAAATCAGATGCGCACCCTCTGCCGCGAAGCGCTTTGCGACGGCGGCGCCGATTCCCCGGCTTGCACCGGTAATCAGGGCGATACGCCCTTCGAGACGTTTTTCGGTCATTGCGGTATCGTGCCCGGTATCAATTGAATTCCGTCAGCAGGGATAACTGCCGGGTATCCGGTTCGCTATTCTGGTCGGTCAGGTTGATGGGATAGTCGCCCGTGAAGCAGGCATCACAATAATGCGGCGATTCCGGATCGCGCTCCGGCTGCCCCATGGCCCGGTACAGGCCACCGATGGAAATAAAGGCGAGTGAATCCGCGCCGATCAGGTCGCGCATCGCTTCCACGTCGTGGCCTGCT
>CAXBEC010000474.1:0-3160 GCA_963974145.1 uncultured Alphaproteobacteria bacterium
GCACCTGCGCGCCGGCCAGCCGCATCTGGTCGAAATACATCATGACCGCGCGGCTGCCATAGATCCCCATGCTCTTACGGCTGCTGCCATAGCCATAGGTCTGGGGGTCCGCCGGCGCCATTTCCAGCGTTACTGTTGACCAGTCGGCGTCCATTTCCTCCGCCAGCGCGACCGGCACGCCCGTCATCGAGCCCTGCCCCATTTCAGCCGCCGGGGTGATAATGGTGATACGGCCATCCGTCGCGATACGCACCCAGGCGCCGATGGCCTGGCCATCCGTGCCGGCCTGTGCATCCGGCAGCAGCACAAAACCGTTCGCCCCCATTACGACAGCAAAAGACAGCCCCGCCGTTCCGCCCAGAAAGCCGCGCCTTGAAATATCGGTCTGCTTGCGTTCAGTCATATCCATGGCCTAACCCTCCCGCGCCGCGCGCTGGATGGCGGCGATAATCCGCGTATAGGTGCCGCACCGGCATATATTACCGTTCATATGCGTGACGATTTCAACCCGTGTAGGGTTGCTGTTCGCCGCCAGCAATTCGGCCGCCTTCATGATCTGCCCCGACTGGCAATAGCCGCATTGCGGTACTTGCTCCGCGACCCAGGCCTTCTGCAGAGCGTGATCCGACCCGGACGAAAGCCCCTCGATCGTGGTAACCGAGGCCCCCTCGACATCCGACAAGGCCGTCTGGCACGACCGCACCGCCCGGCCGTCCACATGCACCGTGCAGGCACCACACAACCCGGCGCCGCAGCCGTATTTGGTACCCGTCAGTTTCAGATGCTCCCGCACCGCCCAGAGCAGCGGGGTTTCGGGTTCGGCATCCACCGACACCCGTTCACCGTTCACACTGAATGCTGTCATGATCTCCGTATCCTTTTTGCAAGCCAACAGGAGGACGTGTCCGCACAGGGATAATACTGATCCCGCCCCGGTCGATTCTCAACCATAAGGTGACTGCCTTCCGCTCACGATATTGCGAGATTCAGGGCGGCTGTCTAGGCTGGTGTCCAACAGTCATTTCAGGGGGGTGGACAATCATGGCATCGATGAGCAGAACACTGGCCGCGTGGGTTGCCGGCCTGACCTATGACGATCTGCCGGATGCGGTCGTCGACCGCGCGCGAGGCGTCACCCTGCAGGCGCTGACCTCCGCGCTGGTCGGCGAACAGTTCCCGGATTCGCGGGACGCGCTGGCCATGATGCGTGAAGAAGAGGACGGCGGCGGCGGGGCCTGCACCACACTGGTCAGTGGCGTGAAGCTGACCCGGTCCGGTGCGGCGCTGGTCAACGCCGAAACCATCTTCGCGGGCGGCAAGTGGGATACCTTCCGCATGCTGACCCATCCGGGTTGCGCAATCATTCCGGCAGCGCTTGTCGCCGCGGAAATCACCAATGCCAGCGGCAAGGATTTCATCGCGGGGGTGGTGGCAGGTTACGAGGTCATGGAACGCATGGCCGCCGATTTCATTCCGACCCTCATGTCGCGCGGGTTCCATTCCGGGCCGGTCTTCGGGATTTTCGGCGCGGCGGTGGCGCTGGCGAAGATCACCGGGCTGAACGCGGATCAGACCCATGCCGCCATCGCGCAATGCGTGAACCTGGCCAGCGGCAATCTCGAAGGCGCGCGCAGCGGCGGCAAGGCGCTGCGCGAAGGGGGTGCGGTCCGCAACGCCATGCTGGCCGTCGCGATGGCGCGGCACGGCGCGGCCGGCGGGGAAACGGCGCTGGAAGGCAAGGCCGGCTTCTACCATTCTTATGTCGGCAACAACCGTGGCGACCTGCGCTACAGCTTCACCGCCGACAACCGCGCCGATATGGACGCGATCACCGCCAATCTGGGCACGGACTGGATGTTCCTGGAGACCCTGTACCGCATCTATTCCACGGCCGGATACAACATCGCGCATGTCGACGTGACGGCCGCCCTGTGCGCCGAACACGGCATCCGATACGAGGATGTCGAGCGCATCCACACCGTGGTGAACTGGCTGGAAACCGAATATCCCAGCCCCGCCTTCCCGTCACGCAGCGGCCTGCCCGCCATCGACAATCCGCATTATTACGCCGCCTATGCGGTGGTAACCGGTGGTTTCCCGCTGGACAAGTTCGTGCAGCGCAAAACCGGCGAGGAAGATCCCGCCGAAGTGCTGGAACTGATGCACCGGGTCACCATCACGCCGTCGCACCGGCATCCGCTGTTTGCGCCATCGGTAACGATCCACTTGAAGGATGGGCGCAGCGTGACCAGGGACGGCACGGGGCGCGAATTCATCTTCGATTTCGAGGGGCTGGTCGCCCGCATCGGTGGCATCGCGCCCAGCCTGCCGGTTCCTGCGTCGCAATACGATGCGTTGACACAGGCCTGCCGGGCACTGGAGACACTGGACCGCGCAGATCGCCTGATTCCCCTGACCCTGATACCGAAATAGGGGTTCAGACGGTGACCGGCGTCCCGCCGCGCCGCTGGATGGCCAGCCAGAGTGCGGCGAGGAACGAAAGGAACAGCAACGGCAGCGCGCCGATATTGACCCAGTCCCAGCCGAAATAATGCATCAGCGCGCCGGAGGACAGCGACCCCGCGGCGACCACGCTGAAGATAATGAAATTGCTGGCCGCCTGGGTCTTGGCCCGTTCAGACGGGGTATAGACTTCCGTCAGCAGGCTGGTCCCGGCGGTAAACGCATAGTTCCAGCCAAGCCCCAGCAGCGCCATGGCAAGCCAGAAATCGAACACTTCGGTGCCCGACAGCGCAACGGCGACGCTGACGGTCTGAATCGCGATGCCGATACAGATCATGGTCACGGCGCCGAACCGGTTGATCAGCGAACCGGTAAAGAACCCGGGCGCGTACATGAAGAAGATATGCCATTCGATGACCAGCGCCGTATCCGCGAAGATGTGTTCCGCATGCAGCATCGCCAGCGGCGTCGAGGTCATCAGCAGGTTCATCACCGCCTGCGCCACCACGGCGCACAAGGTCGCGACGATAAACACCGGCTGGCGCATGATCGCCCAGATGGGCCGCCCCGGTTCCTTCGCCTCCTCCGGCGTCAGTTTGGGGATATCGACCGCCATGACGACGAGGCCGCTCAATACCGTGACGCCGACCATGAACATGTAGGAGGCAAAAAATTCCATGCCCTCAACCATGTACTG
>CAXBEC010000475.1:0-3153 GCA_963974145.1 uncultured Alphaproteobacteria bacterium
TTGACATCGCGCTGGATGCGTCGGACATCCTCACATCGGGCATGGCCGTCGCCCGATACCTGATGGCGCAGGACGGCGCGCCGAAAATCCATGTTGTCGGCAGCCAGGCATTACGCAAAACCCTTGTTGCCGCCGGCGCCATTGAAAGCGATGACCCCGATTATGTCGTCGCCGGGATCGAGACCAGTCTGAAAATTTCCGACCTCACGCCCGCCGTGCGCCATCTCGCCAGGGGCGCCCAATTGCTTGCCAGCAACAGCGACGCTGTCATTCCGACGCCGCAGGGCCCGGAGCCGGAAGCCGGACCGGTTGTTGCGTTCCTGGAAGCCGCGAGCGGCAGGACCGCCCTGGTGCTCGGCAAACCGCACAAGTCAATTTTCGACCTTGCTGTCGGGCAGCTCGGCGTCGACCGTGACGAGATCATCATGATCGGTGATACGCCGGCAACCGATATTGCAGGGGCCAACGCTGCGGGCTTACGCGCCTTCCTTGTTGAATCCGGCAACCCGGTTCCGGAGTCAGGGGACGCGCCGGAACCGACGGCGCGGTTTGCCGATCTCCGCGCCGCCGTGACCTATCTGATCGAGGGGCCGGCGGTGGGCAAACCGGTCCGTCCGGCCTAATTGAAGGCGTATATGGGGCTGCTCCAGGCCTGAAAGCCATCCTCGGTGGTGACACAGACCCAGATAGGATTGTCGCCGGTCGGTTTCAGGGCAACGTCCAATGCAATATCCAGCGAATATGTCGTGTTCTCTTCCGGCAGGCGGAATGCGCGCAGCCTGCGCTCCAGTCCACCGGCTTCGAGTACGGCATCCTCCAGGCCGACTTCCGCTAGGGGAAGGGTCAGGCTGCCATGGTTCGTGGCAATGTCCAGTTCGTCCGGGGCGCCGGGTGTAATCCAGGCGTCGAAGCCGCCGAAATTCCCGGTCGTGATCGCATCGAAGACAACCGTATCCGCACCCTGCTGTTCGAAGACCCGTTCATGATTGAACGCATTGATTTTTTCGATGCGCCGGATCGTCGCGCCGGAAAACCGTGCGCGACCCTTCCAGTTGGTTTCCCGGCCGCGGCCCCGGTATTCCGCACCGCTCCACACCACGCGGATACGTTCGCCGAGGTCGTTTTTGTCATAGCCGCGCGCAGTGTGCAGCACATCGAAGCCATTGCGGATCTCCACCCGCTCGATTGGCGACTGGGTGGCAACCTCGACTTTCAGGCTCAGTGACGTATCGTCTGTCTGGACAATATCGCCCATCATGACCTCATTGACGCTGGTAGCGGTCGCATCGTCGAAGGCATTGGGGTCTCGGTCGAACAATTGGCCGGATGTCGGGAAGGTGGCGCGGACATCCAGATGCATCCGCGTGCCGGTTGTACCGTAATGATGCCGTTTGCGCAGGCAGTCGAAAATGCCGTCGCGGGTCAGTTCCTCGGCATAAAAGCAGGTCAGCCCGCCATAGGCACCGAAGGTGGACGCGCCCGGGTAGCTGGCGCCGGGGCGGCCCTTGTGGCCGTCGCTGTTGCAGACGACGCCGCTGCGATGGCCGAGCGGGAAGCCGTCGGTCAGCAGCCATTCGAAGGTACCCCAGGCGGAATGGATTTCCATCGCGGTTTCCAGCTTCGGGTCATGGGCGTATTTGAGGTCGGCATAGCGCCCGCCGACATGGGCATAAATCACGCAATCCTCGTCCTTCAGCGCCTCGAACAGCAGGTTGGCGTTCGGCGCGTCGGTATCGAGGTCATGCCGTTCCGGCAGCAGTGCGTGCGACGAGCGCCGGATCTGCCGCCCCTCGTTCCGGAAATACACGTTGCGATCACCGCCCACGGCTGTGTTGCCCGACCACTCATAGCCGGGGAAGGTGACGAAGCGGTGATCCTCGTGATACGCTGCGGTCAGTTCATTGAGAAACTTCCAGAAGGCGTTGTTGACCTGGAAATCGTTGGCCTGGTGGCTGGTGAGATCCAGAAAGGCGCGGTCGCGGGCGAAATTGAAATAGGATCGCGACGTGCCGATGCCGATCGATTCGCCGCTTTGCCCGTGCAGGTCGCCCCAATAGGCACCGTACTGTCCCTCCCGGATCATCATCGGGTGGGAGCGGGCGACGACCTGGCCCGTCGCTTCGTCCCGGACCGCGATCCGCAACTCGCCGGGCGTATTGACGCTCAGCCCCTCGAATGTGACGGCGCGCTCGCCGCGCGGATAATCGAAGCGGGATGGCAGGTTGCTGACCGGGAGCGATGTTTCGAAGGTGAAGGCGCCGGCCGCATGTTCTGTCGGATTGCCCCATTTGTCCTCGGCCTTCAGGCCGAAGATGAACGGCTCACCCGGTCGCCGCAGGCTGCTCAACACGGCACGCCAGACCACCGGCTGCCCCGGTACGATGGCGATGCTGGGCGTATTCGGGATCGGCGTGAAATGGCCGGTGGCGCAAACATCGGCCAGCACCTTGAACTCGAAGCCGTCCTCGACGACCGTCTGCATCTTCATGCCGGGCGAGCCATGGCTGGTGTCGCCGAAGACGATGGTGATGGTATCGCCCTCGCGCAGGTAGCCGCCGGAAACGCCGATGGTCAGGGCCTTCCAGCGTGGCCGGGCGGAGGCACCGCGGCGCGAATATTCCACCGACAGTGTCGCCCCGTTGCTCGCCGTGGCAGTAACGTAACCGTCGCCCGACGGGTCGTTCGTCTGCAACCGGCCCGCATCGCCCATGGCGCGGAACACGACACGGATGGCGCCGCTGTCGTCCAGTCCGAAACGGCCAACCGTGTATGTCAGGGTGAACGTCTGCAGGCTCCGTACCTCGAAAGCACCCTTGGGCGACAGGTCGACATGCCCGTACAGGACCGGGTCCGCGCCCGGCTGCACCTCGGTCCAGCCTTCGCCGACCATGTTGGAATCGACCAGCGTTTCCCCGCCCTTGAGGCTCTTGATATTAACGTGTTCTGAATCCGGCATCGAAATAACTCCCCTGACAGCGATCGGATGGCGGACGGGTGCGGTTCTGCAGCCTGTTGCCGATGTTCTCTTGACAAAACGATATCGCGCCCGCGCCTGAAATGCGAGCCGTACGCCCCTGCCGTCGACCGAAAATACGCATTGACATCACCTCATCGCCGGATTGCCGCAGCGCTTTGTTGCGAGAGCCGGTTGCA
>CAXBEC010000476.1:0-3153 GCA_963974145.1 uncultured Alphaproteobacteria bacterium
AATGAATTCGACCGGATTGCCACGTATTTTGCGCCACTGGCAGCGGATTTCCCAGGCGCATACGGGCTGACGGATGATGCGGCGGTTCTGTCGCCGGCCGCCGGAACGGAACTTGTCGTCACGACCGATACGATTGTCGCCGGCATTCATTATATTGGTGACGAAGCGCCCGGTATGGTTGCCGCAAAACTGCTGCGGGTGAACCTGTCGGACCTTGCGGCGAAGGGGGCGCGGCCGCTGGCCTATACCCTGAATGTCGCGTTTCCGGCGGCGCTGGATGACGATTGGGTGGCGGCTTTCGCGGCGGGGCTGGCGGCGGAGCAGGCCGAGTTCGGCATCACGCTGATCGGTGGCGACTCCGTATCGACGACGGGACCGGTCACGCTCACCCTCACGGGCTTTGGCGAGGTGCCCGCAGGGGAAGCCATCCTGCGCAATGGCGCGCGGCCGGGGGATACCGTCTTCGTCAGCGGCACTATCGGCGATGGCGCCCTGGGGCTGCTTGCGGCGAGAGGCGCATTATCCAGCCTTTCAGACGCGCACCGGGAAATGCTGATCGATCGTTACCGGCGCCCGCAACCGCGCAGTGTCCTGGGCCCGCGTCTTCGGGGGCTTGCCCATGCGGCGGCGGATATTTCGGACGGGCTGGTCGCGGACCTGGAACATATAACAGCCGCATCCGGAGTCGGCGCGCGTATAGATGCGGGACACGTGCCGGTTTCCGAGGCGGCGGCGGCCGTTCTGCGGGGCGACCCTTCCATGCTGTCCAATGTCTTGACGGGCGGTGACGATTACGAACTGGTCTTTACGGTGCCGGAGCGCGCGCTGGCGGCGGTGAACGATCTGGCGCGCGAGTCGGGCCTGCCGCTTACCGCGATCGGCGGGATTGAAGAAGGCGAGGGTGTTTCAGTACGGGACTCTGCGGGAAATCCGGTGCCGTTGACCCGGCTGGGATATTCCCACGGGTAACATACCATTAACCATTCGGGTTATACTTTCGCCATGCTTTTCGTCCCAGGAATAAGAACCCGTCGGCAGCCAAAGGCATAAACGGCATGAAGCTGATTATTATCATTGTGATTGTTGTCCTGGCGCTTGGCGGCGGCGCGGCCTGGTATTTTCTGTTCCGCGATGTCGACGCCAAGGTAGAGGAAGAGGTGGTCATGCCGGCCGACCCTCTGTTCGTCGTTCTGGAACCCCTGACAATGCATGTCATCCGGGGGGGCGGCGTGAGGAAGGATATCACGCTGAACATAACCCTGGAGATGCGCGATGTGGAATCCCAGGCGCTGGCAGAAAACAAGATGCCGAAACTGCGCGACATTTTTATCGAGGCGATGAGCGAGTATTACTCAAACCTGCCGTCGCTCGAGGATAGTGTCAGGGTCAAGGCCGTCAAAAGCCGCCTGGTTGAGGCCAGCGCCGGGGCTATTGGCAAGGACCGGGTCGTCGATGTGCTGATTCAGGGTGTGTTTGAGCAGGGTGGTGGGAAATAGCACCAGGCCGCCACGGTTTGATCCATATTCGCAAGGCGTGATATGACATCGGGCGCGTGCTTATACGGTTCTGTAATACTGCCGTGCCCGCAGTTTCCAGCGTCTTTGCCTTTTCCTCCAGCTGTTCCGGACTACTGATTTGGCCGCTACCCGCCGCGACCCGACTCGTCGAAATGTCCTGCTTCTTGCGCTCTGTCAGGCGTTGGCCATGAGCGGTTCCTCGCTCGTGGCGACCGTCGCGGCGCTGGTAGGGTTCATGCTGGCAGAGGATAAGAGCCTGGCGACACTGCCCGTTGCGTGCCAGTTCCTCGCAACCATGTTCAGTACCATTCCCGCGTCGTTGCTGATGCGCCGTATCGGTCGGCGGGCGGGTTTCACCACGGGGCAGTGCATCGGATTCTTCGGCACGACGGCTGCGGCTCTGGCGATTTACTACGGAACCTTCACGGGCTTCGTCTGCGCGTCCGCGATTCTTGGCGTGCATAACGCATTTTGGCAGTATTACCGGTTTGCCGCTGCCGATACGGCAGCCGTCGCCTATCGCAGCCGGGCGATATCGCTTGTGCTGGCGGGGGGTGTTGTCGCCGCAATAGCCGGCCCCGAACTGGCCAAGGCCAGCATTGGATTATTCGACCCGGTTCGATATGCGGGCAATTATGCCACCGTCGCAGTTCTGATCCTGTGTGCGATATTCGTATTGCAGTTCCTCGATATCCCGCCCCTGACCGCGTCGGAACGGGCGGAATCGGGGCGGCCGTTGAAACAGATCGCGGCACAGCCGGTATTTATCGTTGCAGCGATGTCCGCCATGTTCGGATACGCCATCATGGTGCTCGCGATGACCGCGACGCCGTTGGCGATGGTGAAGGATGGTCTCAGCTTCGCGGACACGGCCTTTGTGATCGAATGGCATATTCTGGGCATGTTCGTACCGAGTTTCTTTACCGGACACCTGATCAGTCGATTCGGCGTCCTGAATATCATAACGATGGGAATAGGCCTGATGTCGGCGGCAGTGCTGGTCAGCATGACGGGCAACGGGCTGTTGCAGTTCTGGGCCGGGCTTGTTCTGATCGGCCTGGGCTGGAACTGCATGTTCGTCGGTGGTTCGACGCTGCTGACCGAGTGCTACACGCTGGCGGAGCGCGCCAAGGTGCAGGCGCTCAATGACTTCCTCGTCTTCTCGGCTGTTGCCGGCGCCAGCTTTTCCTCGGGGCAGATCCTGCACTATTCCGGCTGGGCATGGATAAATTTCGCCATGCTGGGGCCGATGGCGCTCGTACTGCTGGCGACGGTCTGGTTGCGGGTCTGGCAACGCGGCGTCCGGGTGACTGTCTGACAAGCCGGATTTGCCGCCTGCCCATTTTCAGGGCATTTTCCCGATTTCGTATCGCCAGTTGCCTTTCAAAGGGCGTTCTGGCATGTTCCGCCCGGTTTTTTGGGCTGGAACTGATTCGGGACTGCGGTTCAGGATTGCTTCCGGTGGGTGTGGATCATCTTCAAACAAGAATAGGAATGGGACGATATGCTCTGGATCGTCATCGGCTGCGGCGTCTTCGCGCTGCTCTATGGGGCCTATGCTGGCAATGCGGTACTCAAGGCCAGTGCGGGTAACGCACGAATGCAGGAAATCGCCGCGGCGATTCAGGAAGGGGCT
>CAXBEC010000477.1:0-3150 GCA_963974145.1 uncultured Alphaproteobacteria bacterium
TGCTGGGGCCGGCAGGCGATGCGTTCAACGCCATGTCACTGCCCATGCGCCGGGTCGAGGACGCGCTGGCCCTTGCCACCATCGCCGGCGCCATGCGCCACCAGATCACCCGTCTGGCCCGGGAACTGGCCGACCACGACCTGGACGATGAATCCCTGTCCGAACTCGGCATGCTGGCCACCGCACCGGACGGATTATCCGCCCTGGCCAACCGCGCCACGGCCCTGCTTGACGATGACCTAACGGAACACGCGGATCAGGTTGCGGGGATCGCCAGCGCCGGAGAAGACTGGGCACGCATGGTCGCGAAACGATCACAGGCGCTCATGAAGAGTAGTGGCCTGGTCCCCTCGCCCGGCCTCGCGGCCGAATGCCGCGATATCGAAAAGTCGCTTGGCATTGCACGCGCCGCGCATATCATTCAGGCTCAGCGGCGCGCCCGCGCCCTGCTCCGCCCCTTGACCTCCCGATAATAAGTACGGAAACGAATTCAGCATGACCTCCCCGATCGACACTGCCGCGCAGAAAATCACCTCCGTCGACGCGATTGTCGAAGGGCTGGACGGTGTCGGCTATATCGCCTCGCACCGGATCGCCACCTCCATTTTCGTCGCCCAGAACCTGACCAAGCCGATTCTCGTCGAAGGTTCCGCCGGGGTCGGCAAGACCGAACTGGCCCTGTCCACGGCGAACTGGCTCGGCCTGCCGCTGATCCGCATGCAGTGTTACGAGGGGCTGGATGAATCCAAGGCGCTGTATGAGTGGAAATACGGCAAGCAACTGCTCTACACCCAGATCCTGAAGGACAAGATGGGCGATGTGCTGACCGGCACGTCGGGGCTGGATGAGGCAATGAACAAGCTGCACGGCTTCAGCGACCTGTTCTTCTCCGAACAGTTCCTCGAGCCCCGCCCCCTGCTGAAGGCGCTGCGCCAGAAACACGGCGCGGTGCTGCTGATCGACGAGATCGACAAATCGGACGAGGAATTCGAGGCCTTCCTGCTGGAAGTCCTGTCGGACTATCAGGTGTCGATCCCGGAAATCGGCACAATCTCCGCCACGGTGCCGCCGCTGGTTTTCCTGACCTCCAACAACATGCGGGAAATGGGCGACGCGCTGAAGCGGCGCTGCCTGCATCTGTTCATCCCCTTGCCGGAAGAAAAACTGGAACGCAGCATCGTCGCCGCCCGCGTGCCCGGCATCGCCGAACGGCTGACCCGGCAGCTTGTTTCCTTCGTGCAGATGCTGCGCGAAGAGGACCTGAAGAAACTGCCGTCGATTTCGGAAACCATCGACTGGGCCCGGGTGCTGGTGCTGATGAATGCCGATACGCTGGACGTGGCGCTGGTTCGCGACACGCTAAACGTGCTGTTGAAACATGAGCAGGACTTCACCGCCGTCGACAAGCGCATCCCGGAACTGGTCAACAAAGCGAAGCGGTATTAGGAAGCGGCGAGCATGCAGCAGACGCTGACCAATTTTCTGCGCGCCCTGCGGGCGATGGAAATTCCCGTCTCGCCCCTGGAAACCATCGATGCGCATCGGACCATCGATGCCGTCGGCTTCGCTGACCGGAGGCTGCTGCGGGATTCGCTCTGCGTCACCCTGGCGAAGTCGGAAGAAGAGGTCGAGAAATTCGACGAATGCTTCGACATGTTTTTCACCCGCGAGGAATTCCGCAACCGGGATGAGGCCGAATCGGAATCCGCCTCGGACACGCCACAAACCGATCCCGCGCTGATCGCCGACAGCCCGCTGGCGCAACTGCTGCTGGAAGGCAGTGAAAGCGACCTGGCGCAGGCCATGGAGCGCGCGGCCGCCGCCAGCGGCGTCGCCAATATCCGCTATGCAACACAGCGCAACCTGTTCAACCGGCGCATGCTGGACCAGATGGGGCTGCGCCAGATGGAGCGGATGATCGCATCGCTGAACCGGTCGGAAACCGCAGCCGGCACGGCGGCAGCGCAACGGCTGGAGGCCGCGCGGGAATACCTGTTCGAACAGGCGCAGCAGTATACCGCCCGCCAGTTCCAGCTCTATGCCCGGTTCGCCGGCGAACAGCTGCGCGCGGAATTCCTGGTCAAGACCAGCCTGTCGGCGGTGGAGCTGCGTGACTTTCAGCGCATGCACCGCATCGTGCGCCGCATGGCCCACAAGCTGGCGACCCGCTATAACCGTCGCCGCAAGCATACGAAGCGTGGCGTCCTGGACGTCCGCCGCACCCTGCGCCGCAACATGGCCTATGACGGCATCCCCTTCGAAACCGTCTGGAAACAGACGAAGATCGAGAAGCCCAAGATCGTCGTGATCTGCGACGTATCGCAATCCGTCGCCGCCGCCGCGCGCTTCCTGCTGCTGTTCCTGTATTCGCTGAACGAGGTCATCTCGTCGCTGCGGGCCTTCGCCTTTTCCGGCAACCTGATCGAGATCAGCGATATCCTGGAGGACAAATCCGTCGAGGCCGCGATTCCGGAAATCCTGGAAAAGATCGGCTTCCGCCCGACCGATTACGGCAGG
This sequence comes from uncultured Alphaproteobacteria bacterium, assembly GCA_963974145.1. Classification (GTDB taxonomy): domain Bacteria; phylum Pseudomonadota; class Alphaproteobacteria; order UBA8366; genus MarineAlpha4-Bin1. The sequence goes on from CAXBEC010000477.1 coordinate 2,518, forward strand.
GCGCTGGCCGATTTCGATGAAAGCTACATGGATTCGGTGGACCGCAGCACCACGATCATGATCCTCGGCGACGGCCGCACCAACGATACCGATCCGCGCATCGACCTGATGCGGCAGTTGCATGACCGCGCCAAATCGGTGATCTGGCTGAACCCGGAACCGGAAACCTTCTGGGGCACGGGCGACAGCGAAATGCCGCGCTACCGCACCTTCTGCCATGTCGCCACGACCTGCAGCACGGTGCAGGACCTGGAACGCATCATCGACGATGTATTGAAGACGTATTTCCGGACTTAAGCGGCAATCTCGCCGGCTTCGCGCAGGATCCAGCCGCCGCCGAGCACCCGGTCGCCGTCGTAGAAGACGCAGGCCTGGCCGGGCGAAATGCCGAATTGCGGTTCGTCGAGCCGCACGACCGTATTGCCGTCCGCACCGGTCAGCAAGCGCGCTGGCGCCGGCGCCATGGTCGAGCGCAGCTTCACCGAACAGGCCAGGTCACCCGCAGGATGCGCGCCGTCGCCGATCCAGTTGACCGCCCCCAGCGCCAGCCGGTCGATGCCCAGCGCCGTGCGCGGGCCGACGATCACGCGGCGGCTTGCGGGGTCCAGCCGGACCACATAAAGCGCATCCTCG
>CAXBEC010000478.1:0-3137 GCA_963974145.1 uncultured Alphaproteobacteria bacterium
GGTCATCGGCTGGCGCAAGCGATGGGGCAACAGCGTCCTCGCCATTCATAACGGTATTCCGGACCGGTACTGGTTCGGCAACAAGCCGGAACTGCTGGCCGAACTGCGCGGCGACGGTGTGGACGCCATCATCAAAAAGATCGACGCGGCGGCGCGGGCCTATCCCTGGCAGGACGACTACACCGTCTACCCCGGACCGAACAGCAACACCTTCACCGCCTGGGTCGCGAAACAGGTGCCGGAACTGCGGCTGGACCTGCCGCCGACGGCGATCGGCAAGGATTATCTGGGTGACTCGCTGGTCGACCGCGCACCGAGTGGCACCGGCTACCAGTTTTCCATCAAGGGGCTGCTCGGGATCATGGCCGCCGTGGAGGAAGGGCTGGAAATCAATATCATCGGGCTGACTTTCGGTATCGATCCCATGAGTCTTGCAGTAAAATTGCCCGGAATCGGAAGGCTTGGCTTGATTCCACAGGTCAGCCGGGTAAAAGAGGGCGACGGCTAATTCCATCCAGCCGGCGGGAAATCAATTTATGAGTATCTGGGGTAAACTTCTGGGCGGCGCAGCCGGATTCGCGCTTGGCGGACCGCTGGGTGCGCTGATTGGCGCCGTGGCGGGCCATGCCGTCGACCGTTACCGTGCAACCCAGCAGGAGGGCGACGAGGCCCCGGAACGTTCCATCGCCTTTACCATCGGCGTCATTGTCCTCAGCGCGAAAATGGCAAAGGCCGACGGTGTCGTCACCCGCGACGAAATCAACGCGTTCAAACAGGTCTTTCGCGTCCCCGCGAATGAAACCGCCAATGTGTCCAAGGTTTTCAACCAGGCGCGCAAGGACAGCGCCGGTTTCGAACCCTATGCGCGGCAGCTTGCCGGCATGTTCCGGGACAACCCCGTCGTTCTGGAGGAGTTGCTGAGCTGCCTCGCCTTTATCGCCCATGCGGATGGAACGATTCATCCCGCCGAGGAGCGGTACCTGCAGGAAGTTTCGCGGATTTTCGCGCTCGATGAGGCCGCCTTCAAACGGGCAACCTCGCTCAACCGGAAGCCCGATGAAAACGACCCCTATCAGCTTATCGGCGTGTCGCGCGATGCCGCCAATGACGACATCAAGGCGGCCTACCGCAAGCTGGTGCGGGAAAACCATCCCGACCGGCTGATTGCACAGGGCGTCCCGGAAGAATTTATCGAAGTCGCCAACCGCAAACTGGCGAGTATCAACGGCGCCTACGACATCATCCAGAAAGAGCGCGGGTTTACCTGATCATGGCACCGACTCCCCTACTCGCTCTGCGGAACGCGAGCGCCGGGTTTGGCGCGCGTACATTGTTCACCGATATCGACGTCGCCATCGGGCGGGGCGAACGGATCTGCCTTGTCGGACGCAACGGCAGCGGCAAGTCAACACTGCTGAAGGCCCTTGCCGGCGCGGTCGAGTTACTGTCCGGCGACCGCTTCGTGCAGCCGGGGACGCAGATAACCTATCTGGCGCAGGATTTCGTGGCCGAACCGGGACAGAGTGTTGCCGAATACGTGGAAGCCGGCGGCGGCGAGACGCATCGCGCGGCGGCGATGATGGACCGGCTGGAACTGGACCCGGGCCAGACCGCTTCGACCCTATCCGGCGGGGAAGGGCGGCGCGCGGCGCTGGCCCGCGCCATGGCGACCGAACCCGATATCCTGCTGCTGGACGAACCGACCAACCATCTGGACCTGGCCACCATCGAATGGCTGGAAGATGAACTCGGCCGGTTCCGCGGCGGCATTCTGGTGATCAGCCATGACCGCGCCTTTCTGTCGAAACTGTCCAATACCACGCTCTGGCTCGATGGCGGCAAGATGCACCGGCTGAATGCCGGCTATGACGGGTTCGAGGAATGGTCGGACCAGGTCATTTCCGATCAGGAACAGGAACGCAACCGGGTCGAAACCCAGTTGAAGGCGGAAAAACGCTACATGCTGCGCGGTGTCACCGCGCGCCGGCGCCGCAACCAGCGCCGCGTGCGGAAACTAGCCTCCCTGCGCGAGGAAAGGGTCGCCCTGCTGCGGCCGGACCGCAAGGCGGCATTATCGGCCGACGCCGCACCGGCCAGCGGCCGCATCATGATCGATGCCGACCATATCTCGAAATCCTTCGACGGCGTCACCATCGTCGACAATTTCTCCACGCGTATCCTGCGCGGCGACCGGGTCGGTATCATCGGGCGGAACGGCGCCGGGAAAACGACCCTGCTGAAACTGCTGACCGGGGAACTGGCGCCTGATTCGGGAACGGTCAAACACGGCGCACGCGTCACCCTGACCCATTTCGACCAGCATCGTGCGACGCTCGATCCCAATATGTCGCTGTGGGACACCCTGTGCCCGGCAGGCGGCGACAGTGTGATTGTCGGCGACACCCCGCGGCATGTCGTGTCCTACCTGAGGGATTTCCTTTTCGACGAAGGACAGGCGCGCAGCCCGGTTTCGAGCCTGTCCGGCGGCGAACGCAACCGGCTGGCCCTGGCCAAGAATCTGGCCAAGCCGTGTAACCTGATGGTGCTGGACGAACCGACCAACGATCTGGACATGGATACGCTGGACCTGCTGGAAGACATGCTGGACGAATTTGATGGCACGGTCCTGCTGGTCAGCCATGACCGGGATTTTCTGAACCGGCTGGTGACCAGCGTGATTGCCGTCGAAGGCAACGGGGTCATGCAGGAATACCCCGGCGGCTATGACGACTACCTGAAACAGCGCCGCACCGAAGAGGAACCCCATCGCCGCGAGCCGCCAAAGCAGGCCACGCCTGAACGCCGCAAGGAAAAAGCCGAACGCCTCAGCTTCCGGGAAAAGACCGATCTGGAGCAACTGCCAAAGCGCATTGCCGCGCTTGAAGAGGAAATCGCGGCATTGGAGAATACGCTTGCGGATGCCGGCCTGTTCGAGCGCGACCGAAAGACATTCGAAACCGCTGCTGCCCGGCTCGACGCCGCGAACCAGGAAAAAGATGCCGCGGAGGAGCGCTGGCTCGAAGTGGAGTTGAGACGGGAGGCGCTGGAAGGCGCCGCTTAGGGGAAACCGCATGCCCGGGATTGCCGATTATCCATCCCCCAATCACGGTCCGCGCGCTGCCGGTTCACCCATCGAC
>CAXBEC010000479.1:0-3122 GCA_963974145.1 uncultured Alphaproteobacteria bacterium
GCCGAACCTGGCGGCGCGCTACAACATCGCGCCGACGCAACCGGTCGTCGTCATTCGCCGCGGCGAGACTGGCGGGCGCGAACTGACCCATATGCGCTGGGGGCTGGTGCCGTCCTGGGCGAAGGCGGTGAATTCGGGGCCGCTGCTGATCAATGCGCGGGCCGACACGATCGCAGACAAGCCGTCCTTCCGCAACGCGTTCCGCCGGCGGCGCTGCCTGATCCCGGCGGACGGGTTCTATGAATGGCAGCCGCAGCCGACCGGACCGAAACAGCCGATGCGGATCGCCCTGCCGGGGAACGCGCCCTTTGCCTTTGCCGGGATATGGGAGCACTGGCAGTCGGCGGAGGGCAGCGAGCTGGAATCCTGCGCCATCGTGACAACCGATGCCAATGCGCAGCTCTACGACATCCACAGCCGCATGCCGGTGATCCTCAGGCCGGAACACTACGATATCTGGCTGAATGCGGAGCCGGACGAGGCGGCGACGCTGACCCATCCCTATGACGGGGAGATGGTGACCTATCCGGTGTCCCGGGACGTCAACAGCGTGCGCAATGACGGGCCGGAACTCTGGGCGGAAGTGGCGACCGATGCGGCGCCTGCCGTGCCGGTGAAGGGGGAGCAGCTCGACCTGCTGTAGGACGCCCCGCGGCGTGCGTCAGTGCGACAGGATCTGGCTGAGGAACAGTTTGGTCCGTTCGGATTGCGGATTGTTGAAGAATGCCTCGGGCTCGTTCTGCTCGATGATTTCGCCGCCATCCATCAGGATGACCCGGTTGGCGATCTTGCGGGCAAAGCCCATTTCATGGGTCACACAGATCATCGTCATGCCGGATTCGGCCAGTTCAACCATGACGTCCAGAACCTCGGAGATCATCTCCGGGTCAAGTGCGGAGGTCGGCTCGTCGAACAGCATGATCTTCGGATTCATGCAGAGCGACCGGGCGATGGCGACCCGCTGCTGCTGGCCGCCGGAAAGCTGGCCCGGGAATTTCAGCGCCTGTTCGGGGATCTTGACCCGCTCCAGGTATTCCATGGCCTGGGTTTCCGCTTCGGCCCGGGGGGTCTTCAGCACCCAGATCGGCGCCAGGGTGAGGTTCTCCAGCACGGTGAGATGGGGGAAGAGGTTGAAGTGCTGGAACACCATGCCGACATTGCGGCGGACCGCGTCGATACCCTTCAGGTCGTTGGTGAGTTCGGTGCCGTTGATGATGATCTGGCCCTGCTGGTGTTCTTCCAGCCGGTTCATGCAGCGGATCAGCGTCGACTTGCCCGACCCGGACGGGCCGCAGATGACGATGCGTTCGCCGCTGTAGACGGTCAGGTTGATGTCCTTCAGCACGTGGAAATCGCCGTACCACTTGTGCATGCCGATGACCTGGATCGCCACGTCATCGCCGATGGCCATAGCGGGTTTTTCAGGAATGTCTTCGTTCACGGACATGGGGCGGGCTCCTGATTACTGGTGGCCGGTATCGAACCGGCGCTCCAGGCGCAGGCTGTACCGGGACATGCTGAAGCAGAACAGAAAGTAGACGGCGGCGGCAAAGACATAGCCTTCGGTGGAGGTGCCGAGCCAGTTCTGGTGTGTCGTAGCGGACTGGATGATGCTCAGGAAATCGAGCAGCCCGATCACCAGCACCAGCGTCGTATCCTTGAACAAGCCGATGAAGGTGTTGACGATCCCGGGAATGACGATCTTGAGCGCCTGGGGCAGGATGACGAGGCCCATCATCTTCCAGTAGCTGAGCCCCATTGCCTGGGCTGCCTCGTACTGGCCCTTGGGGATGGCCTGCAAACCGCCGCGCACCACCTCCGCCATATAGGCCGCCGCGAACAGCGACATCACGATCAGGGTACGCAGCACCTTGTCGAAATTGGTGCCGGGCGGCATGAACAGCGGCAGCATGACCGAGCCCATGAACAGGACCGTGATCAGCGGGACGCCGCGCCAGAGTTCGATGAAACCGACGCAGATCACGCGTACGATGGGCATCTCGGAGCGGCGACCGAGCGCGAAGACGATGCCGAGCGGCAGCGAGACCACGATGGTTACCGTGGCCAGCACCATGGTCAGCATCAGCCCGCCCCACTGGGCCGTGTCGACGATTTCGAGGCCGACCCCGCCGCGGAACAGCAGGAAGGCGATGGGCGGATAGAGCACGAAGACGAAAGCCGCGAGGAATTTCTTGCCCGGCACCCCCTCGATCAGCAGCGGGATGGCGGTGGCGAAGAGCAACAGGAAACCGAGATCGATCCGCCAGCGCTGGTCATGGGGAAAAAAGCCATAGATGAACTGGTCGAAACGGACCCGGATCATGGCCCAGCAGGCGCCCCCGCTGGTACAGTCCTTGTAGGTTTCGCCACTGATATCGGCGGACAGGATCGCCCAGTTCACGAAGGGCGGGATGATTGTGTACAGGAAATAGACCGCCAGTACCGTCAGGAGCGAGTTGAGCCAGGAGGAGAACAGGTTCTGCCGCAGCCAGGCGATGACGCCCACCTGGCGGGTCGGCGGCGGCATGTCGGGATGGGATTTGGTTCTGACGAATGCGATATCCGGCATGATTACCGCTCCACCAGCGCGATGCGCCTGTTGTACCAGTTCATGAACATCGAGATCAGCAGGCTGACCGCCAGATAGAACGCCATGGTGATGGCGATGATTTCGATGGCCTGACCGGCCTGGTTCAGCGAGGTGCCGGCAAAGACGGCGACGATTTCGGCGCCGCCTATGGCGACCGCGAGCGAGGAATTCTTGGTCAGGTTCAGGTACTGGCTGGTCAGCGGCGGAATGATCACCCGCAGCGCCTGGGGAATAATGACCAGCCGCAATGTCGGATTGGTCCGAAGACCCAGCGCATGGGCCGCTTCCGACTGTCCGTGGCTGATCGCCTGGATGCCGGAGCGGACGATTTCGGCGATGAAGGCGCCGGTGTAGAGGCTGAGCCCCAATACCAGCGCGGCGAATTCCGGTAGGATGACCATGCCGCCCCGCAAACCAAAGCGGTTCTGCTGCGGATGCTCGAATTCAATCGGGAAACCCGCAAGGGCCGCGGCAACGAATGGCAACACGATCAGCAGTCCGGCCGAAACGAGAAAGACGGGGAATTGCTGTC
>CAXBEC010000480.1:0-3118 GCA_963974145.1 uncultured Alphaproteobacteria bacterium
AGTGGACGGCGCCTACAGCCGGTTGAGTGACGGGAGCTGGATCTATAGCGCCCATATGGCCGCTGCTGACAGTTACGAAGACGATCATGCCGCCGTCGCGCTACGATTCCTCGGCACGCCCTATCTGTGGGGCGGACGGACCAGTGTCGGTCTCGACTGTTCCGCGCTGGTGCAGCTTTCGCTGGCGCGTTGCGGCACATCCGTGCGTCGCGATACGGACATGCAGGCCGCCACCATCGGAACCGCCGTCGAATATACGGGCGATGAAGACGCCCTGCAGCGCGGGGACCTTGTCTTCTGGCGCGGCCATGTGGGAATCTGGATAGATCGAGAAAACTTCGTCCATGCCAATGCCACGGACATGATGGTTGCGGCCGGCCCCCTGTCGGAAATCGCGGCGCGTATCGAAGCCGGTGGCGGCGGCCCCGTCACCACCGTCCGTCGCCCCTGAACGGGGTCCTATTCGAACAGCTTGCCGCCCTGCCAGCGTCGCATCAGCAGGAATGCTGCTAACCCGCCCGCGAAGGACAGGAACGTCATGGCATGGAATGCACCGCCGCCGTAACTGTCGAACAAGCCGCCCAGGAACGGGGCGATGACGGCCGACGCGATGCTGAGGGCGACAGCGCCATGCAGGCTTTGGGCGGTGGCGGACAGGCGGCCGGGAATCGCTTCGGCGATGAAGGCCATTGCCGCCAGATGCGCGGCGCCGAAGGTCACCCCGTGCAGTGTCTGGGTCAGAATGAGAACCGGCAGGCTTGTGGCGTAAGCCAGCAGCGGCCAGCGTATCATTCCCGCTATGGCGGCCACGATGAACAGCCAGCCCGGCCGCAGGCGCGCCGTCACCCGCGCCCCCACGGCAAACAGCGCCACCTCGGCAATCACCCCCACGGCCCACAGAAAGCCGATCATCGAATCGCTGATCCCGGCATTCCGCCAGTGCAGGGTTCCGAAGATATAGACGACCAGATGACTGCTCTGCAGCAGGGCGCTCGCCAGCATCAGCAACGCAAAGGACGGATGGACAAAGAGCCGCCAGATCGCTGACAGGCGCAGCGGCGCCGCATCGATCCGCGAATCCGGCAACAGCAGACAAACCGCAAAGACACCGGCGAAACTGGCCAGCAGGATCCAGAAGATCACCGATTCCGGAAAAAGCTCCAGCGCCTTTCCCCCGGCGAGCGAGGCCAGGATAAAGCTGATCGACCCCCACAACCGCACCCGGCCATACTGGATCGGGCGCTTGTTCGTATTGACGATGGCCAGGCTGTCGCCCAGCGGCATGACCGTACCCCAGGCCACCCCGACCAGGATCGCCACGAGAAAATACTGCCAGAATTCCGTACAGACGGCATAGATCAGGAAACCTGCCGTCGTAATCCCGCTCAGCACCAGCAGCGGCCGCCGCCGGTCGCCCCGGCGATCGGCAATCTGCGCGATCAGCGGGCTGGACAGGACCCGCGCGAAGCGCCCGACCGAGAACAGCAGGCCGATTTCGACCGGGCCCAGCCCCCGGCTCGCAAGCCAGACCGGCCAGTAGGGCAGATACAGCCCCGCATTGAGAAAGACGAAGACATAGTACAGCGACAGCCGTATCGCGACCGAGCGGTCCGACAGGTTGGCGTCATGCTGATCGCTTGAAATTGCCATGCGCTGCGCAATAAGCATGAACGCCCGGCCGCGCAACCGGTTTTCACGGTACCGCCGGAAGCGGCCCTACTGTCCGCGAATAAAGTACAGCATATCCAGCGGCGGCGGGGCCACATCGGTCTGGCTCAGCATGTCATGCGCCTGGCCACGATGATGGGTCTGGTGGTTGAAGAAATGCGCCAGCAGCGCCGCGAGCTCCATGCTCTGCGGGTCGCCGCTGGTCGTCTTGAAATGCACATCGCCGGCCATTGCCGCTTCGTTGCTGTCGGCCATATAGGCGATGATATCCGCATCCATCTTTTCCCGGGCGGCGCGCAGTGCACCCCTTTCGGCATACATTTCGGAATCCAGCGCGAGCGATGGCGACGTGCCGTGCAGGCGCGATGTCCAGATCGTATCCCCCACCAGCATGTGATTCAGCACCCCGTGGATCGATCCGAAGAAGGCCTGGCGGGGCGCGAAATAGGGTTCATCCGCCAGCGTATCGACCGCATCGAACAGCCGGGTATTGGCCCATTTGTTGTAGTCTGCGAACCGCCTGAAATGTTTCAGCATCATCCTCTAACCCTCCTCCGTGCCCCTTACCCAAGACGGGATTGAACCCTATTCCTCAAGTTTTGAAAATCGATATAAATTGCTCATTAATTGAATTTTTCTCAATTATTGAATATTAAAAATGATCTGTAATATAATATTTTAATTAGATATTTTAATTTATATTGGATATTATTGTATAAATGAAAACAACCGCAGACCTTCCTCCGTTAAATGCGTTGCGCAGCTTCGAAGCAACCGCACGCCTGATGACTTTGGCAGCGGCGGCCGAGGAACTCAACGTCACGCCATCGGCGATCAGTCATCAGATCCGTTCCCTGGAAGACGTGCTCGGCGTGCCCCTGTTCCACCGGGTCAACCGCCGCCTGATCCTGACCCGGGAAGGCCAGGTGCTGCTGCCCGGCCTGTCCGACGCGTTCCGCCGGATGGTCGCCGCGGTATCCGCGCTGGAGTCGAACAAGCACCAGGGCGTCCTCACGGTGAGCACGCTGGAGACCCTGGCCATGCACTGGTTCATGCCGCGCCTGCCGTCCTTCCAGAGTACCCACCCGGAAATCGAAGTCCGGATTTCCACAACGACCCGCGTGGTCGATTTCGAGCATGACGATATCGACCTCGCCATCCGGCACGGGCGCGGTGTCTGGCCCGGCCTGTCGTCGGACTTCCTGTTTGCGCTGGAAACCATTCCGGTCTGCAGCCCCACCCTCGCGACCACCGGGGCGCCGCTCGACGACCCGGCGGACCTGTCGCAGCATATCCTGTTGCATACCGATGCGCGTCCGGATGAGTGGCCCGACTGGCTGGCCAGCGCGGGACAGCCGGGACTGACGCCACTGCGAAGCCTAATCTTCGAGAAGACGAATTTCGCGCTGGCGGCGGCCATGAAGGGAATCGGCGTTGCGATCGCGGACCG
>CAXBEC010000481.1:0-3115 GCA_963974145.1 uncultured Alphaproteobacteria bacterium
CTTCAACCAGTCCCCCTCGCCCCGCAGGACGCCGGCGAAATGAGTCGGATGCGCGCAATTGATCATGTAATAGGCGGGCCCGTTTCCGGTCGCCGCATCAACCGCCCCGATCGCATCCTTCAACGGCTGGCCATCGGGAAGCGATCCGTCGGTTTCGAGCGTGAAGGAAATGACCACGGGCATGTTTTCTGCCATCGCCGCGCGCGTTAACCCGATCGCCTCATCGGCATAGGTTATGGTAAAGGCGGTGATCAGGTCGGCCCCGGCCTCGCGAAGGGATGCGATCTGGACACGGTGATAATCCTCCGCGGTTTTCGGGTCCATCATTTCCCTCGGATTGTAACCGTCACCGCGCGGCCCCAGGCAACCGCTGATCACAAATTTCCCGGCACCGGTTTCGAACTCGTCGCGGATATCGAACAGCATCTCCACCGACTGCCGGTTGACTGCCGCCAGCGCTGTGGAGTCATAGCCAAGCCGGTCCCCCCAATCGGCGCTCGCGCGCCAGGTGGCGGATTCCAGGATGAAGTTCAGGTCCTTCTCGCGCGCCATCGCGGCGTAGCGCCGGTAGTATTCCCGCACGACGTTCCGGCTCGCCGCGTCCTTCAGCAGGTCGAAGGCGGCAAAGCAGGGCATGTCGAGCCCCTCATGGAAAAGCAGCATCGTTTCCATCCCGCCATCGGTCAGAAAAAAGTCTCCCGACAGTTGCGGCAATGGATTTCTGTATTTGGACATTCGTATCTCCTGTCATAAAAAAATGACCGGTCCGGTTGCAGTAACCTGACTGCCGACCAACCAGCGTGGCCGCAAAATGACCGCAGTTTCCATCCAACTCCAGAAGGCCCGTGGTACAGTAGTGGCAAAAAAATTTTGTTTTTATTTCCAATATATTAAATAATAACAATCAATTCAGGGGAGCCCAGGTTCCCGGTACAGCCGGGGAAACTGTACTTCCGGTACAGTATTCAGAACGGAACAGCGATGCATATGGACGGCCAGACAGGGGAGCGGCTTCCAGATACCGCTAAAAGGGCCTGGCGCGTTACGGCGACAGTCCCGAAGCGCTGACCTGTAGGACGCCCACTACCATTGAGGGTGGAATTATTGTATCAAAGGATCTGACAATCCGGGGCAGCAGGTTTGGCTGTTCCGTTCCCGAATGAGGCCGTTGTTACCGCCCCGGATTTATTCGGCGCAGAAGGCCGAGCATCTGGTGTGCCGGAGGTATTTACCGTATGTCCCTGCAAGCGCCCCTTGATGCCCTGTTGCAAGCTGGCGTCGCCGACGGCAGCGTCGCGGGCGTTACAACCGCGGTCACCAGCCGCGACGATACCCTGTATGAAAGCGGCTTCGGCGAACGCGCGTTGGGAAGTGGCACCGTCATGACCAGCAACACGGTTGGCTGGATTGCCTCCATGACGAAGGCGATTACCGGTGTCGCCGCCATGCAGTTGGTCGAGCAGGGCAAGCTGGACCTCGATTCGCCGGCCAGCACATGGGCGCCATATCTGGGCGAGGTACAGGTCCTCGAAGGCTTTCGGGACGACGGCCGGCCGAAGCTGCGCGCCCCCAAACAGACGATAACCCTGCGCCATCTGCTGACCCATACAGCCGGGTTCGGGTATGCCAACTGGGATGAATCGATCAGACGCTATGTCGAACATGAAAAACTGCCCGCCTCAAACAGCGGCGACAACCGCGGGCTGATGACACCACTCCTGTTCGACCCCGGCGAACGCTGGCTGTACAGCACGGCGATCGACTGGGCCGGCAAGATCGTCGAATCTGTCAGTGGCAAAAAACTTGGCGCCTATATGACGGAGAACATTCTGCAGCCGCTGGAAATGACCAGCACAAGCTTCAGGATTTCCCCGGACATGCGCGACCGGCTGGCCAAGATTCATCGCCGCGAAGACGGTGCGCTGACGCCGACCGACACGGAAACGCCGCAGAACCCGCCGGCGGAAATGGGCGGCGGCGGCCTGTATTCGACCGCCGTCGATTACCTGAAATTCATTCGAATGATCCTCAATGAAGGGACCGGCAACGGTAATCAGGTGCTGAAACCCGAAACTGTGCGGATCATGTCCCGGAACCAGATGGGCAACTGTCGTGTCTGCCGGCTTCCCACCACCAATTCGCATGTATCGCTGGATGCGGAATTCTTTCCGGGCATGCCGAAGACATGGGGGCTGACCTTCATGATTAATGAGGAAAAAGCGCCTACCGGCCGTTCCGCCGGCAGCCTTGCCTGGGCCGGCCTTGCCAATTCCTATTACTGGATCGATCCGGACAAGGGTATCGGCGGCGTGTACCTGACGCAGATACTACCCTTTGTCGATGAGCGGGCGCTGTCGCTGTATCTGGGTTTCGAAACCGCCGTCTATGATAACCTGAACTGAACCCGTCAGGCGGATTGCCTGAGCCAGTCCTTCGTATCCTCGATCGCCGCTGCAAGCGGGACCACGTTTTCCGCAGCAAGGTGGTTCAAGTCGGCTTGTTGCTCTATTGCACGTGCCTCTGCGGCAATACGAAGGGCCGTACAACTGGAAGCCATCCCTTTCAGGGAATGCGCGGCAATCCGCACCCGCTGCAAATCCTCGCACCTGACGGCATCCTCGATTTCCTGCAATTGACGATCCGCTTCGTCGGGAATGGCTGCCAGCAGGCTGAAAAAAGCCTCCTTGCCGATGGCGTCGATCAACTCGCGCTGGGCGTCTTCATCAAATAGCGGCACGATCAACAGGTCGCCTGTCTCAGCATCATGCACATTCATTTTACCATCCTACGTTCCGTTACCGTTCCAGACCGCGTCAGGTCGCGCCAAAATTTCCGTGAACAGCTGATTGGGTTCGTTAATCGTCTCCGCATAATCGACCAGCGTAGCCGGCAGGCCGGCAATTTTTATGCGTTCTTCTTCAATCTACGAAGATAGGATCGATTGCTTGCAATGCAGCTAACGAAGATGGTTAACATCGACTTAAATCGCCTTGCCGACCGCCGCCAGACGGCCACGACGCCAAGGCGGCGTATTGCCATGGCAGGGCCGAAGACAGATAGTGTCGCAAACCAATACACAGGGGAAAATCATGACCGACAGCAAAAATCCGGAAAC